>DATKAO010000223.1 GCA_035498015.1 Myxococcota bacterium | reverse complement strand
AGCTCCTGCCCTCGGCGGTCGAAGAGGCGCTGCGCTTCGACCCGCCGACGCAGCGCTCCCAGCGCTTCGCCAGCGAGTCACTCGAGCTCGGCGGACGAGTCATTCCCCGGGGCGCGCTGATCGTGCCCGTGCTCGGCTCCGCGAACCGCGACCCGGCCGTGTTCGCCCAGCCCGACCGGTTCGATCCCGCCCGCGACTCACGCGCCGCGCTGACCTTCGGCGGCGGCATCCACGCCTGTCTCGGCGCCTGGCTGGCCCGGCTCGAGCTGCGCGTCGCGTTCGCCGCTCTCGGCGCGCGCTACTCGCAGCTCGCACTCACGGGCGAGCCACTCGAGTGGCGCGAGACCGCCGCCCGCGGCCTGCGCCGCCTGCGCGTCGAGGGTACCCTGGCGACATGCTCACCCCCGACATGAAGCGCGTGGTCGAGGAGCAGCGGCTCGGCTTCGTCGCCACCGTGTGCCCAGACGGCAGCCCGAACCTCTCGCCCAAGGGCACGACCGCGGTCTGGGACGACCAGCACCTGGCGTTCGCGAACGTGCGCTCGCCCGGCACGGTCGCGAACCTGAGACACAATCCGGCCGTCGAGGTGAACGTGGTCGATCCGTTCGCGCGCAAGGGCTACCGCTTCAAGGGCACGGGCTCGGTGCTCGAGACGGGGCAGCTCCACGACCGGCTCGTGGACTTCTTCCGCAAGCGCGGGGTCTCAAGTCCGATTCACGGCGTGGTGCTGATTCGGGTCACGAGCGCGCAATTCGTCGACTCGCCCGCCTACGACCGCGGCGAGAGCGAGGCCGAGCTGCGGGCGCGCTGGCAGCGGCACTTCGCGCGCCTGGGCGAAGGGATCGGCAGCGACTAGAAGAAGAACGTGCCGGAGGGCAGGCCGAGCAGCACGCGCGAGGCGGGCTCGATCAGCGCGGGCGACACCATGATGTGTTGCCCCACCACGTGCACGTCGCGCATGCGCCGCTCGAGCGGGCTCGACAGCAGGTTCGCGGCCGTGCCCGCCGCCGCGTGCACGATCTCGACCGCGCGCGCCGACTCGCTCACCGCCTTGCAGCAGGCGAGCTGGACCAGCGCGCGCTGCTTTGCGTCGGGCGCGCGGCCGGCGAGCACCTCGGCCCACAGCTCCTCGACGGTCTCGAACGCGAACGCGCGCGCCGAGCGCAGCCGTGTCTCGGCCTCGGCGATCGCCTCCTGGGCGAGCCGCCGCTCGCGCAGCGGCGCGCGCATGCCGCGCGGCACGCGCTCGGACGCCAGCGCCACGAACGCGTCGAGCGCGCCGCGCGCGATGCCCGTCGCCACGCCGATCTTGTTGTACGCGAGCCGGCTGAACGGCGGCATGCGGAACAGCGGGCCGGTCTGGTACACCGGTCCGCGGCCGACCACCGTGGTGAGGCGCTCGGGGACGAACACGTCCTCGATCTCGACGTCATGACTCCCGGAGCCGCGCAGCCCCGCGACGTGCCAGGTGTCGAGCACCCGGAACTCCGAGCGCGGCACCAGCACCTCGACCGTCTGCGTCGGGCCGCCGCCCTCGATCACGCACTGACCCCAGAACCAGTCACTGTGCAGACACCCGCTCGCGAACGGCCAACGCCCGCTCGCGATGAAGCCGCCCTGCACCGGACGCGCCCGGCCCAGCGGGTTCAGCGCGCCCGAGAAGATCGTCTCGGGCCGCTTGGCGATCAGCTCTTCGGCGACGTCGGGCCGGAGCTGCGCGCTCGCGAAGCCCAGCACCTCGATGCCGATCATGAGCGTCCAGCCGGCCGCGCCATCGGCTTCGGAGATCGCCTCGATCGCGAGGATCTGCTCGCGCGGCGTGGCCTCGGCGCCGCCCGCGCTGCGAGACACCGCGATCCGGAACAGGCCGGCGTCGGCGAGCGCGCGCGCCAGCTCGGCGGGCAGGGTTCGCTCCGCCTCCGCGCGCTCGGAGAAAGTCGCCACCCGGCCGCGCAGAGCCCGCGCGCGCTCCACCAGCTCGGGGCCGGACGGCGCGGACGCGCTCATCTCACCCGACCTTCGGCAGCGTGATCGGGTCGGGCGGCTGTGACTTCGGCCAGGGCTTGTTGTACTTGGCCATGATCTCGTCGCAGGCCCGTTCCCAGCGCTCCTTGCCGAACGCCTTGTAGGTCTGGAACGGATTGCAGTACTCGCGCATGCGGAACGCCTGGCCATCGCGCACGGTGATCAGCGAGAAGTAGCGCTGCGTGTAGCGCCCGCCGTCGACGGTGGGCCCGCCGCCGTGTGACTCGATGATGGTCGTGTCCGGGTCACTCGTCGGATAGGCGGCGACCAGGGTGGTGGAGAAGCGCGGCACCACGCTGAGCAAGAGCTCCATGAAGCGGCCCGTGGCTTCGCGCCCGATCACGCAGATCGGACGCTCGAAGGTCGGGCCTTCCCAGATGGCGTCCTCGTGCAGCGCGTCCTGCCAGATGCGCCGCTGCTCCTCGAGCGTGGTGAGCTGGCCGCCGAAGGCGTCGTTGATGGTCTTGCGAGTCATGGCCTCCGAGCGTACCACGGGGGTCGACGCGTTTTCCGGTACCCGCGAGCTAGAATGAGCGCAAGTGATTCCCCCTGGAGCGAGACTCGTCGCGCTCGTGCTCGCGGCCGCGGCGCTGCTGTGCGCCGCGTGGCTCGAGCCGCAGGCCTACGCCTGCGGCGCCGGCATCGTGGAGACCCGGCTGCCCTACGACCTGCGCGGGTTCCGCATGAACGGTGAGTTCCACCTGGCCGACCGGGAGGGCTCGGGAGTCGTGTTCCCCCGGGGCGTGGTCGCTACGGACCGCGGACCGATCAAGGTCATGACCATCAACGGCTACCGGCGCGCGGAGCCATTCTTCGTGGGAGTCACCGTCTGGCCGGAGCGGCGTGCGGTGCTGTCGATCGCTCGCAGCCCGGAGGGCGTCCTCGAGATTCGCGAGCTCGGCACCGACCCGTTCCCGGATCGCAGCGACGCCGCCTGGCAGCGCGTCGACATGGAGTACTGCCAGTACGGCTCGGCGCTTCGCTTCTGGCTCATCGTCCTGGCCGCGGTCGGCCTCGGGGTCGCCTTCAGCTTCCGGCGCCGGAAGGCGGCTGCCTGACTCAGCGCCAGCTCACCACGAAGCGGCAGGCCGGGGAACCGTTGGCGCGGCAGGCGGGGTGCGAGTAAGTCGGCGCGGGCGCGCCGTCCAGCCGGTGCAGCTCGGTGTAGTAGCCGCCCACGACCCGGCAGTACTTCGCGGAAACCGGCTTCCACTCGCGCAGCTCGTACGTGACCGAGGTCGGCGTCTGCTCCACGAGCACCATCTCGCCGCTGTCGTGCTGCGTCTTCCACATGATGCGCGCACGCGAGGCCAGGTCGCGCTTCACGATCTCGGCGTACATGCCCTCGAAGTGGTCGTGCGCGGTCGCGGCGCCGAGCATCTCGAACGCCGCGTCGCCGCCCGGAAACAGCGCGGCGGTGGCGCAGAGCAGCTGGAAGAAGTCCTCCTCCGGGTACCACGAAGACACGATGATCCGGTCCTCGAGATAGTGGTGGAGCGCCTGCGGCAGCTTGGCGAGTGACTCCTGCTTGCGGCCGCGCAGCGCCTTGACCGCCTTCAGGATCACCGTGCCCTTGGTTTTCGCCACGCAGATCCATCGGCGGGCGGCAGCTCGGGCTTCAGCGCATGCACACCGCCTCGACGTTGTTGCCGTCCGGATCGGTCAGGAACGCGGCGTAGTACTTCGGGCCGTAGTCCTTGCGCACGCCCGGCGCGCCGTTGTCCTTGCCGCCGGCGCCGATGCCCGCCCGGTAGAAGCGGTCGACCGCGGCGCGATCGGCGGCGCGGAACGCGACGTGCGTGCCCGGGCCCTTGGCGCCCCGGGTGGCGTAGAGCCAGAGCGCGGGCTCGCCCTTGGGGCCGAGGCCCGCCGACGAGTCATCGCGCGAGCACAGCACGAGCCCGAGCCCGCCCAGCGCCGCTTCGTAGAAGCGCAGCGCGGCGCCGATGTCCTTCACGTGAAGACCGATGTGGTCGTACATGCATTGCCTCCTTGGTTGGAGGCGATGCTAGGAAGCGCGCGCGCCGGGATCTTGGAAGATCTTGCGGTCGGGCAGGAGCGCGGCGAGACGCGCCTGGACCACGGCCCGGTCCCCCCGGGCCGCGCGCCGGAACGCGCGCGGCGAGACGCCGGCAGCGCGGTGGAAGGTGCGCACGAAGTTCGAGAGGTCGCCGAAGCCGACGCCGAAGGCCACGTCTGTGATCGAGCGCGCGTCGTCGGCGAGCAGGCGCGCGGCGCGGCGCAGCCGGGTGCGCACGAGATACTGGTGGGGAGTCACTCCGAGAACCTGGGCGAACAGGCGCAGGAAGTGGAACGGGCTGAGACCCGCCTCGCGCGCCGCTTCGTCCAGCCCGACCGGCTCGTGCGCGTGCGCGCCGAGCCACTCCGCGGCCTCGACCGCACGCCGGCGGTCGCGGGCCGGTGCGCGCGTGGCGCGGGCACCGCGGCCGAGCAGCGCCGCGAAGCGCGCGGCCAGCCACAGGCCGAGCTCGCCCAGGCTCGCGTCGCACTCGCCGTCGGCCGCGGCTTGCGCGAGCTCGCCCAGCACCACGAGCTCGGGCATGGGCGGCAGCGCCCCGGCGCGCCACTCGGGGCCCGGCGCGCCCAGCGACTCGAACAGCTCGGGCGAGAAATGCAGCGCGAGACACTCGTCGCCCACCGCGTGATCGTGCGTGCACAGATACTCGTCGCCCGGGTGACCGACCAGGAACGAGCCGGCGACCAGCTCGAACGACTTCCCGCGCACGCGGTAGCCGAAGCTGCCCTTGCGCACGTAGGACAGCGAGTAGTCCGCGTGGCGCTCCACGAACGGCGCCTCGGTGCGGCTCATCTGGCAGCGGTAGTCGTCGACCCGGACCGCGCCCGAGCGGAAGAGCGTGCTCGCTCCCATCTCCAGATTCTAGCGCGGCTGGAGCGCGGCGGCGCGCCACAGATACCAGGCCGCGACGGTGCGGTAGGGCGCCCAGCGCTGGCCGAGGCGCGCGAGCTCGCGCGGCTTGGGCAGAGAGCGTTTGCCGAACGCCAGCGCGTAGCCCTTGCGCACGCCAAAGTCGTCGACGGGCAGAACGTCGGGCCGCCCCAGCCGGAAGATCAGCAGCATCTCGACCGTCCAGCGGCCGATCCCGCGCACTTCGGTGAGTCGCTCGATCAGCACTGCGTCGTCGAGCTCGCGCGCCTCGGCAAGCCCCGGCAGCTCGTGCTTTGCCGCGCGCCGGGCCAGGTCGCGCAGCGCGAGTGTCTTCGCGCGCGAGAGACCCGCGCCACGCAGCTTCGCGTCGGACGCGCGCAAGATCTGCTGCGGCGTGAACCCGCGGTGCGCGCCGGGGAAGAGCGCGCACACGCGCGCGTAGATCGTGGCCGCGGCGCGGCCGTTGAGCTGCTGGTAGACGATCGCCTCGGCCAGCATGGCGAACACGCTCGACGCGCGCCGCAGCTCGAGCTCGAAGGGGCCCACGCGGTCGATCAGCCGCGCGAGTGCCGGGTCGGCGGCGCGCAGCCGGCGCACGGCGCTGCGAGCGTCGAAGGCGATCTGGCCGTCGCCCTCGCAGGCCGCCGCGTCGCGCGGTGCGTGGGCAGACTCGAGCACGAGCAGACGCTGCTTCGCGGTCACTCCGCCGTTGGCGGAGAAGCCGCCCAGCCGGCCGCCGGCGCCGAGCACACGGTGACAGGGCACGACCACCGCGAAGGGGTTGCGTCCCAGCGCCTGGCCGACCGCGCGCGCCTTGCTCGGCTCGCCGATGCGCTGCGCGAGCTCGCCGTACGTGCTGGTGGCACCGGGCGGCAGCGCGCGCGCCGCCTCGTACACCCTGCGCGCGAAGGGAGTCACGCCTTCGAGGTCGAGCGCGACCTCGGCCAGCGCGCGGGCCTGGCCCGAGAGGAGCAGGGTGATCTCGTCGATCACCCGCTGCACGCCGCGCGGCGGCACCGACTCCGCCGCGCCCGGCACGCGCGCGGCCGCACGCGCCCGCGTGGCCGTGTCCCGCCCCTCGGGGAGCTGCACGGCGGCGATCCCGCGCGGGGTCCACGCGACCGCGCAGCGGCCGAGCGGAGTATCGAAGAGCGCGACGCCGGACCCGGTCTGCGACTCACTGCGGGCAGGCACCGCTCTCCTCGAACTCGTGGCCCGTCTTGAGCTGGATCGTGCACGGGGCGCCGTCGCGCGCGAACTCACCGCTGCACGACGCCTTGTAGGTGTAGCGGTTGGGCTCGACGGTGTACTTGTCGTTCTCGTTGCACAGGAAGGAGCCGTTCAGGTCGTGCACGCCCACGGGCTGCAGGTGATGCACGCAGATACCCTTGCGCTTGAAGCCCTTGTCGTTCATCGGGCCGGCGAGCGTGCAGCCGAGCTCGCTCGAGATCACGCACACGAGCTGCGAGTCGCAGCGCCGCAGCACGCGCAGCTCGCGCGGGTCGGTCCCGAGCACCAGCGCGTAGCCGGCGAGGCTCGGGTCCGACGGGTCGACGTCGAGACACATCGCCACCAGCTCGTCGTTCCCGGTCCTGGCCTTCGAGAGCGCTTTCGTGTCGCTCGCGAAGCAGGAGATCTTCGCGCTGGCCTCCCAGTCGCCGCGCGCAGCCGCCGCGGTCAGGCCGAGGATGAAGAACGAGATCGCCGCGGCGCTTCTCACGACAGGACGTCCTCCACCCGCGGAGTATCCGGGGGCACACGAGCCTGTCAAGCCGTTCGGTCACATTCGGGCATGCTCCGGCCGCGGCGACTCGAGCAGGCGGTACAGGATGTTGTCGGTGAAGGCGGGATCGCGGGTCAGCGCCAGGTGGTCCGCGAACAGGAAAGTGACTTCGCTCCACGCGATCGGCGACACCACGCCCGGGCGCCAGTCGCCGCCGGTCTGGCGTTCGTCCATGAGCGCGCTGGTGCGCAGCACGGTGCCGTCGCCAGGCGCGGTGGCGGTGACTCGCAGGTGCCCCTGCGCATCGGCGGTCAGCACCGCGGGCGTCGCCTCGGCATCGCCCGCGAACAGGTGCAGCGTGAGCCCGGGCGGCGGCACGGTCGGCACGTCGAGGGCCGCGTGCAGCTGGCGCGCGCGCGCGAGTGACTTGGCCAGGTGGTCGCGCGCGATGCGCCGGCGCTCGGCGGGGTCGGTCACTTCCGGCAGGAGCACGGCGAGCTCGGCATCGGCCTCCGGCCCGGCCAGCCCCCAGCCGAAGCGCTCCCAGGTCGCGAGCTCCAGAGGGTCGAGCGGCGCTCCGTCCGGCCCGAGCAGCGCCGCGTGTCTCGCACGCGGCAGGAGCTGGTACAGCGACGGGAACGTGCCGATCACCGCGGGGTCGTATTTGGGCAGCAGCCAGGAGAAGCGGACGCCCTCGACCAGGTTCGACAGCGCCTCGACCGAGCCGGCGTTCGGCGTCGCCACGAACACCGCGCGCGCCACGTTCTCGGCGCCCGCCCAGCTGACTCGCGGCAGAGACCCGTCCGCGGGCAGCGGCTCGCCGCCGTACTCGAGGTAGTAGCGCAGGAGCAGACCGCCCATGGAGTGCGCGATCACGTCGAACTTGAGGTCGTCGCGGCGGAGCCCGTAGCGGCGCAGCAGCTCCGCCTGCACGTAGGCGCGCTTCTCTCGGATGAACTCGCCGAGATGGCGCGCGTTCTCGGCGTTGTCGCGCCGCCAGTCATAGGGGAATTGGAAGCAGGTGAAGTGACCCGGGCGGTACACGACGCTGCCGCCGCGCCCGAGCTGCTCGTCGCGGTAGCCGCCCACGCCGAGCGCCTTCAGGATGTACACGTACGCCTGGCTCTCGAGCGGCACGCAGAACAGCCGGATGCGCACGCTGTCGAGCACACCGTCGGGAGTCACCGAGTCGCGCAGCTCGGCCAGCGGCCGGCCCTCGGCCATGGGCAGTGCGATCGCGCGCGCGCCTTCCGGGGTCTCGGGATCGGCGTACTCGCCCGAGAACGCGCCCCACGCCGTGCGGCCGGTCTCGCGGTCCACAAGCTTCGACCCGAGCACGCCGGGAATCACGATCACGGGATTGCGGGTCGCATCGTCGAATTCGGCGGCGCGGCTGTAGAGCCCGCCCAGGTCGGGCTCGGACCCGAACGCCCAGGCGGCGACCCCGAGCACCGCGACGAAGGCAGCGACGGCTTCCCGGCTCGACATGCCGGGGGAGTCGGGCTGCGCGGCCGCGCGTTACACGCGCCGCGAGCGCTGGAAGGGCCGGTCCCCGAGGATGGTCGCGCGGTGCATCACGCGCCGCTGCGGCAGGTAGTCGTTCACGGCGTAGTGCTGGGTGACTCGGTTGTCCCAGAACGCCACCGCGTTCGGCTTCCACTTCCAGCGCACGAGATACTCGGGCTTGGTCACGTGCTCGAACAGCATGTGCAAGAGCGCATCGCTCTCTTTGCGGCGCAGCCCCACGATCTTCTCGGTGAAGCCGAAGTTCACGAACAGGCCGTCGGCTCCGGTCTCCGGGTGCGTGCGCACCACGGGGTGCACCACCGGCGGGTGCTCCTCCACGGCCTTGGCGTGTCTCTCGGCGCCCGCGCCCTTCGCCACCGTGCCGCGCGCCGGGAAGCCGCGCGCGAAGTCGTGCACGGCATCGAGCTGGCGCAGGAAGTCGGCGAACGGGCGGGACAAGCCCTCGAACGCCGCCTGCATGTTCGACCAGATCGTGTCACCGCCGTCGGGCGGCAGGAGCTTCGCGTACAGCACCGCGCCGAGCGGCGGGGTCTCGATGAAGGTCACGTCGGTGTGCCAGGCGTCGTTGTCGGTCGGGTTGCCAGCGTGGTTGTCGAGGATGAAGAGCTCGGGCGCCTCGGGCACGCCCGGGTAGAGCGGGTGCGTGTGCAGGTCGCCGAAGCGCGCGGCGAAGTTCCGCTGCTCCACCGGCGTGAGCTCCTGGTCCTCGAAGAAGATCACCTTGTGCGCGAGCAGCGCAGCGCGGATCTCGGCGATCTCCTCGTGCGCGAGCGGCTTCGACAGGTCGACGCCTTCGACCACCGCCCCGATCGTGGGGGTGAGCGTGCGGATCGGGAGCTTCTGCATGGGCTCATTATGCTACCCGAACGAGCTCACCTCGAGCGTCTGCGTGCGCCGCGCCAGCAGCGCGGGGTAGAGCGCCGACAGGAGCACCGAGCCGAGCACCAGCGCCGCGAGCGCGCTCCAGCGCGGCAGGTCGAGGTGCGACTCGGCGATCAAGCCGAACTGGTCGCCCATGACTTCGAGCATGGGCCCCGACGCGAGCAGCCCGAGCGCGAAGCCTGCGGCGAGTGACCCGGCGGCGATCAAGAGCGCGTCGCCGAGCACCAGTGCGGCCAGCTGGTTCGGCGCGGCGCCCGCCGTGCGGAGGAGCACCAGCTCGCGCCGGCGCGCCGTCACGACGCCCAGCAGCAAGTTGGCGATCGCCACGCCGCCCAGCACGAGCGACAGCGCGGCCACGCCGAACAGCAGCGCGTCGTAGCGGTGGGCGAACGCCTCGGCGCCGGCCTGCAGGTCGGTGCTCGAGGTGAAGAAGAGTGACTGGCGCTCGCGCGTCGCCGCGCGGATGGCCGCGATCACGGGCTCGGGGTCGCCGGCGGTCCACAAGCGCAGGCTGTCGTCGGCCACGCGCGGGAACCAGCGGTCGAAGGTGTCGAGGTCGGCAAAGATCAGGCCGGAGGGGCCGTCCATGCCCGGCAGCTCGCCGCCGATGCGGAAGCGCGCCAGCCCGCGCGGCGTGTGGAGCTCGAGCGTGTCTCCCGTGCCGAGCGCGAAGTGACGCGCGAACGCGTAGGAGACCGCGAGCTCACCGCGCGCCAGCGCCTCGAACGCCGCCCGGTATCGCGCGCGTTCCGCGGGCGCCCGGTGCGCGAACGCGACCCGCGTGTGGTAACCGAACACGGTCACCTCTTCGCCGCGCACCAGCACCGACGCGGCGATGGCCTCGGCCAGATCGGTGACTCCCGGCGTGTGCCGGATGGTCTCGACCACGTCGGGCAGGACCCCCGGATTCACGACCGCGTCCCAGGGCGGCACCGAGCTCACCAGGGTGGCGTCGGGGTATCTCGAGCGCGCGATGGTCGACAGGGTCTCGCGGAAGCTGGCGGCCAGGTTGATCATGGCGGCCTCGAAACCCACCAGCGCGCAGATGGCCGCGACCGCCAGCGCCGTGCCGCGCGGCCGCGCCGCGAGCCCCGTGCCGATCAGGTGACCCACGCCCGGGATGAGACGGCCGAGCGCGGCGCGCGCCCGCGCCACGCCCGCGAGCGCCGGAGTCACCGCGCTCGCCGCGAGCGCGGCGCCGAGCGCAAGCTCGAGCAGGAGCCGCAGCTGCGCCGAGAGACCCGGAGTGACTGCGCAGCCGGCCAGCGCCACGGCCCCCGCGAGCGGCAGGGCCGCCCGGCGCAGGGCGCCTGCGCGCACGGTCGGCTCCCCGGGCTCCCGGCGCGCCTCCTCGAGCAGCCAGCGCCGGGTGGCGAGCCGGGCCGGCCCGATCGCGCCACAGAGGGTCGTGAACACGCCGGTCGCGAGCGCGAGCCCGACCGTGGCGAGCGACACGCTCACTTCGGACTCGGGTGGCGAGCCCCGGCCGAAGAACTCCGAGACCTGCGCCACGGTCGGCATGAACACGCGCGCGAGCACACAGCCGGCAGCGAAGCCGAGCCCCGTGCCGAGCGCCGAGAACGCCAGTGAGTCGAGCGCGATGAAGCGCGCCACGTCGCGCGCCGAGAAGCCGGTCGAACGCAGCACCGCGAACTCGTGCAGCCGGCGCTCGACCGCGCTCGACATGGCCGCGTAGCAGAGCAGCCCCGCGACCACGGCCCCGATCGAGGCCACGGCGAGCAGCACGGCGCGCAGCGCGGCGACCGCCTGGTCGACCGAGGAGAGCCGCAGCCCGGTGCGCCGGACCGTCGCCTGGCCGCCGACGCGCCGCTCGATCTCGCTCTGCAGCGACGAGAGGTCGGCGCCCGCTCTGGGCACGACGTCGATCCGGTCCACGAAGCCCTCGCGGCCCACCAGCGCCTGCAGCGCGTACAGGTCCATCACCGCGACCTGGCCGCCGAAGGCGCGCGCGAGGCCGCGGTCGGCGAGCAGGCCCTCCACGTGCAGCGCGCTCGCGCCGCGCGGCGTGCGCACGGCCAGTGACTGGTCGAAGCCGATGCCCGTCTTCGCGGCGACGCGCTCCGAGATCAGCACTGCGTCCGCGCGCGCCAGGAGCTTCAACGGGTCGGGCACCTCGATGCCGCGCGCGCGCAGATCGAGCGCGCGCGGCGGGCGCTCCTCGAGCAGGTCGACGCCCAGCACCCAGAGCGGCGCGCGCAGCGCCTCGAGCTCGAGCGCCGCTTCGACGAGCGGCGAAGCCGAGGCGACGCCGGGCAGCGTGCGCACCTGGTCGACCAGTGCCTCGGGCATGCCGACGCGCCCCGCCACGAGCTCGAGCTGCGCCGCGCCGGCGAGTGACTCGGCGGTGTGGTCGGCGAGTCTCTGCACGGCGCGCGAGCTCAGCTCGAGGCCGGTCGCGAGCGCCACGCTGGCGGCGATCGACAGCACGGTGACCGCCGCGAACACCCGGTTCTCGCCCAGCGCGGCGTTCCAGCCGAGCAGCGCCCCGAGCGGCCAGCGCGCATTGCGGGCGATCACGGCCTAGCTCGCAGCGGCGAGTGACTCGCCGCCGCTGTCCTCCTGGATTGCGCCGTCGCGCAAGGCGATCACCCGGTCGGCCCAGGCCGCGGCCTCGGCGTCGTGGGTCATCATCAAGAGCGTCGTCCCGCGCTCGTCGCACAGCTCGCGGAACAGCCGCAGCACGGCCCGGCCGGTCTCGTGGTCGAGGTTGCCGGTGGGCTCGTCGGCCAGCACGATCACCGGCTCGGCGATGATCGCGCGCGCGATCGCGACCCGCTGCATCTGCCCGCCCGAGAGCTGCGTGGTGTCGCGCGCGCCGAAGCCGGCGATTCCCAGCCGTGCCGCCAGCGCCTCGACGCGGCTGCGCAGCGCGCGGATGTGCTGCCCGTCCATGAGCAGCGGCAGCGCGATGTTGTGCTCGACCGAGAGCGTGGGCACGAGATTGAAGAACTGGTACACGAGGCCGATGTGCCGGCGGCGGAAACGCGCGGAGTCGGCCTCGCTGAGTCCCTGCAGCTCGACGCCGCCCACCCGGATGCGCCCCGCGGTCGGCCGGCGCAGGCCCGACAGCAGCTGCAGGAGCGTGGTCTTTCCGCTCCCGCTCTTGCCGCGCACGATCACGAACTGCCCGCGCGGCACGCGCAGGCAGAGCCCGTGCAGCGCAGTCACCGCCGACGGCCCGCGGCCGTAGACCATGGCAACGTCCACGGCTTGGACGGCCGGCGGTGACTCGCCTCCGCACGGAGTGGTGGTCATGCGTGACTCCGCGCGACTGCAAGCGCCGTGCGAACGACGGCGCGAGCTCTGCGCGCGTCTCAGCGCCTCGGGCGCTGCAGCCTGGCCGATTTCAGCGGGCGGGGCCGGCCCCGAACCACTCGGCGAACACCAGCGCGTTCCCGAACAGGTCGACCGCGGTGAACTCGCGGAAGCCCCAGGGCCGGTGCTCGAGCCGCCCGCTCGCGTGCACCACGCCGGCGCGCAGATACTCCTGGTACAGCGCGTCCAGGCCGCGCACGTTCACGCGGCAGCTGGTCCACAGCGGCAACGCCGGGTCGCTCACCACGAACAGGTGCAGCTCGAAGCCCGAGCGCGCGACCCCGGCGTAGTCGGGAAACAGGAACAGGCGCTGGAAGCCGAGCTGCTTCTCGTAGAACTCGAGCGCCGCGGCGAGGTCGAGCACCGGAAAGCGCGGCACCGCCTTCACGAGCCCCGGCTGCGCGGTCTCTGAGGCCCACGCGATGAGCGGCGTGACCATGCCGCCCGCCACGGCCGCGAACGCCGCCTTCCAGGCCAGGAACGCGGCCAAGGAGAGGGCGGCCGGCGCAGTCAGTGCGAGCGCGAGCGCCGCCGGTGCGCCCAGCGCGAGCGCGCACGCGGCCCCGCACACGAGCGCGCGCAGCACCGGGCGCAGGCGCGCGAAGCGCCCGAGCGGGCTCGCGGGCGGGTCGATGCGCGCGGGCACGAGGCCCTGAGTCACCTGGTGCTCGACCGACGGCGCGACCAGCCACCAGGCGCAGAACGCGATCAGGAACGCGGAGATCAACGTGTCGGCGATCGCGCCCGCCGAGCCCGCGATCGGCACCCAGGGCGCGAAGCGGTACAGCCACCAGCCCACCAAGCCCCCCAGCGCGAGGTTCAGGAGCGCTGCGGCGGCCGCCACGCGAAGCGCGAGCGCGCGAGTCATGCCCCGATTGTACGACAGCCCGCGCGGACCGGTGCGCGCCCGCCGCGCAGCTCGTGCGCAAGCTGCGCGGCCGCTGCGTCCCGTCTGCGCACCAGTTTCCGCTGCCGCTTCCCGAGTGCGCGCTTGGCGCTCAACTCCGCGACTGGCGCAGCCGATCCAGTCATTGAGCGCGCGAGGGGACAGGAGACGGAATCTTGAGCAGGTGCGGGCAGGCGATCGGCTTGGGCGCTCTGGCGCTCGCGCTCGTCGCCGCCCGTGCCGCGCCGGCGCCGGTCCCGCCACGCGTGCACAGTGTGATCGGCGTCGTCGAGCTCTCGAGCCCGCCCGGCGCGCCCTGGCGGCCGGCGCAGGTCGGCGACTCACTCGCGCCCGGCGCGGCGCTGCGCACCGGCGCGGGCGCGCGCGCCGAGCTCGTGCTCGACGGTGCGCTGGCGCGGCTCTACGAGATCTCGCTGGCGCGCCTGCCCGCGGACCCGGCCGCGCGGCGGCGCATCGAGCTCGAGCGCGGCGCGGCCAGCTTCGACGTGCAGCCCGACGACTCCGCGCCCTTCCAGGTCGACACACCCGGCGCGGTGGCGCTCGCCAAGGGTACGCGCTTCACGGTGACTGCCGACGGCGAGCTCTCGACCGTGTCGGTCGGGCGCGGGCTGGTCGGCGTGCGCGCGCCGGAGAGCCTGGCGCGCGAGGTGTTGGTTCATCCCGGCTTCGGCGTGATGGGCGGCGCCGGGCGTCCGTTTGCGCTCGGCCTCCTGAATCAAAAGGGCGATCCATGGGAGACCTGGTCGCGCGGCGCCGCTCCTTCACGTCCGCTGCAGCGCGCGGGGCAGGGCGAGTCACCGGCCAGCGCCGATGCCGTCGAGGCGGGTCCGGCGGGCGATGCCGACGTGGCCATCCGCATCCTCGAGGCGCGCGGCCCCCGGCGCGTCCAGATCGTGGGCACGGGCGGGATCGACGCCACCTTCACGCGCCGCGACCTGAGTCAGGTGCTGCGCGGGAACAGCGCCGTGCTCGGCCCCCCGCTGCTGGCCACCCTGCACGCGCGCGGAGTGACTCCCTCGGCCTTCGCGCGCCAGGTGCTCGACAACCTGTGACCGCCTGATCCCGTCCCGGTCACACAAAGCGCGTGGGTTCTGGTACCAGTAGGGCGTGCTGCTCCTTGCGCTCGACGGCGACGGCCCGCTGCACCGCCAGCTCTACCGCAGCTTGCGCGATGCCGTGCTCGGCGGGCGGCTCGAGGCGGGCTCACGGCTGCCCTCCACGCGCCAGCTGGCGGCGGAGCTCGAGCTCTCGCGCAACACGGTGCTCGCCGCGTGCGAGCAGCTCGTGTCGGAAGGCTACGCGGCGCCGCGCGCGCGTTCGGGGCTGTTCGTCGCCGACGCGCTGCCCGCACGCAGCGCGCGCCCGCGCTCCGCGGCGCTGCCGCTCGCGCTCTCGCAGACGGGGCAGCGCATGCTCGCGGCCGTCGCGCCCGGGCGCGCCAGCTGGGCGCCCGCGCACAAGCCGCTGCCGTACGACTTCCTGTACGGCGAGCCGAACTACTCGCACCTGCCGCTCGAGACCTGGGCGCGCCTGCTCGGGCGCCGCGCGCGCCGGCTGTCCGCGCGGCGGCTGGCCTATCAGGCGCCGGGTGGCGCGGCCGAGCTGCGCGAGTCACTCGCCGGCTATCTGGCGCGCGCCCGCGGCGTGGTGTGCGCGCCCGAGCAGATCGTGATCGTGCACGGCTCGCAGCAAGGGCTCGACCTGGTCACGCGGCTCCTGGTCGACCCGGGCGCGCGCGTGGTGCTCGAGGAGCCGCATTACACCGGCTTCTCGCTGTGCGCACGCGCGGCGGGCGCGGAGCTCGTGCACGTGCCGGTCGACGAGCACGGCCTGCGCACCGAGCTCCTGGCCGAGGTGCCCGCGGCGAAGCTCGCGTTCGTGACTCCCTCGCACCAGTATCCCGCGGGCGCGGTGCTCTCGCTGCCGCGGCGGCTCGCGCTGCTGGCCTGGGCTGCGCGCGCGGGCGCGCACGTGCTCGAGGACGACTACGACGGCGAGTTCCGTTTCGACGGCAAGCCGCTGGAGTGTCTCCAGGCGCTCGACCGCGACGGTCGCGTGATCTACCTGGGCACGGCCTCGAAGCTGCTCTTCCCGGCGCTGCGCATCGGCTGGGTGGTGGCGCCCGAGCCGCTCGCGCCCGTGCTGCGCAACGCGAAGGCGCTGGCCGACACGGGCACGCCGTCGCTCGAGCAGCTCGCGCTCGCCGACTTCATCCGCGAGGGCCACCTGGAACGCCACGCGCGCCGCGCGCGCGCACACACGGCCAGGCTGCGCGCCGTGCTGCTCGAGTCACTCGACGACGAGCTGGGCGAGCGCGCGCGCGTGCGCGGCGCGAGCGCGGGCCTGCACGTGCTGCTCGAGCTGCCGCGCCTGGACGCGCGCCGCAGCGCGCGCCTGCGCGAGGAGTGCCAGCGGCGCGGGGTCGGCGTGTACTCGGCGGCGCCGTTCTACGCGCGGCCGCCGGCGCGCGCGGAGCTCCTCTTGGGCTACGCCTCGCTCGAGCCTTCGCGCATCCGCGAGGGCGTGCGGCGGCTGCGCCGCGCGCTGGATGCCCTCTAGGGTAAGATCGGGTCATGGCGCGGCTCAGCAAGCTCTCCCGTTCCGTGGCGGACCGCGGCGTGCTCGTGACTGGCGCGGCCAGCGGCATGGGCCGTGCGACCGCGCATCTGTTCGCAGACGAGGGCGCGCAGGTCGCAGTGACCGACCTCGACCGCGACGCCGTCGACCGCGTGGTCGACGAGATCAAGGCCGCGGGCGGGCGCGCGCGCGGCTGGGTGCTCGACGTGGGCAGCGACGCGTCGGTGGCGCGCGTCGTGCCCGAGGTCGCGCAGGCCTTCGGCCGCCTCGACGCGGTGGTGAACAACGCGGGCATCGCGCGCTTCAGCCCGATCGACGGGCCCGAATACGACAAGGCGTGGGCTGACTCACTGAACGTGCTGATCACCGCGCACGTGCGCGTGATCCGCGCCGCGCTGCCGTACCTGCGCAAGTCCGACGCCGGGCGCATCGTGAACATCGCCTCGACCGAGGCGTTGGGCGCCACCAAGTACGGCAGCCCCTACACCGCCGCGAAGCACGCGGTCGTGGGGCTCACGCGCTCGCTGGCGGTCGAGCTCGGCCCCGAGCGCATCACCGTGAACTGCATCTGTCCCGGACCGATCCGCACCGGCATGACGTCGGCGATCCCCGAGGACCAGAAGGCGATCTTCGCCAAGCGCCGCACCGCGCTCCTGCGCTACGGCGAGCCCGAAGAGGTCGCGCACGGCACGCTCAACTTCTGCCTGCCCGCGAGTCAGTACATGACCGGTGCGGTGCTGCCCGTGGACGGAGGACTCACGATCCGCAACGCGTGAAGGAGAGGCGCATGAATCTCTTGACCTGGCTCCTGCTCGGTCTCGTCGTCGGAGTTCTCGCGAAATGGATCATGCCCGGGAAGGACGGCGGCGGCTTCGTCCTCACCATCCTGCTGGGGATTGCCGGCGCGTTCGTCGGCGGCTTCATCGGCTCGCTGTTCGGCATCGGCTCGGTGGCCGACTTCAGCCTGGGCAGCCTCGCGCTCTCGACCTTGGGCGCGCTGCTCCTGCTCTGGGGTCACCGCCAGCTGCGTGGCGGCGCCGCCTGATCCGATAGACTCCCGCCCGTGCGTGCCCTGCCGCTGTCGAGCCGCGTCGCCTTGGTGACTGGAGTGTCTCGCCGGGCGGGCATCGGGTTCGCGATCGCCAAGCGCCTGGCGTCGCTGGGCGCAGACCTGTGCGTGCACGCGTACGCGCCCTACGACGCCGCGCAGCCGTGGGGAGCGGATCGCGAACCCCCCGAGGCGCTGGCCGGCGACCTGCGTGCGCTGGGCGTGCGTGCGGAGCCGCTGGCGGCGGACCTCGCCGAGCCGGGCGCGCCCGAGCGGCTGATCGCGGAGGCGTGGCAGCGGCTGGGCCGCGTGGACGTGCTGGTCGCGAATCACGCGCACAGCGTCTCCGCCGACCTCGAGGGGCTGCGTGCGGAGGAGGTCGACCGGCACTTCGCCGTGAACGTGCGCGCGACGCTCCTCCTGGTGCAGGCGTTCGCCGCGCGCCACGACGGACGCGCCGGCGGGCGGGTCGTGCTGCTCACGTCGGGCCAGGACCGCGGCCCCATGCCCGGCGAGCTGGCCTACGCGGCGTCGAAGGGCGCGCTCGCGAGCCTGGTGCCGAGTCTCTCGGCGCACCTCGCGCACCGCGGCATCACCGTGAACGCGGTGGATCCCGGCGCGACCGACACCGGCTGGGCCAGCCCCGAGCTACACCGCGAGGTGTTGGCCCGCGAGCCGCAGGGCCGCTGGGGCGCGCCCGACGACGCCGCTCGGCTGGTCGGCTGGCTCGCCACGGACGACGCGCGCTGGCTCACCGGGCAGGTGATCCACTCGACCGGCGGCGGCCCCTGAGTCAGCCGTGCAGGAAGGCGAGCGCCGTGCGCGCGAACGGCTCTGCCGCCTCGAGGAACACCGGCCCGTGCCCGCCGCCCGGCACGACCCACAGGGACGCGCGCGGGATCGCGCGGAACAGGCCGACTCCGAGCTCGACCGGATACAGCGGGTCGCGGTCGCCGTAGATCACGAGCGTGCGCGCGCGGATGCGCGCGAGCTGCGGCGGCGTGAAACACATGTCGTCGGTGCTGTCGGCGAGGTCGTGCTGCGCCTGCCAGAGCGCCCGGATCTGCGCGTCGCCATGCGCATGGCGCTCGCGCATGACGCGCCACTCCTCCGCCGAGCGGCCGTCCGGCGAGACCGTGCGCATGATCGCGCGTGCCTGCTCGGGGAAGTACGGCGTGGCACTCACGACCACCATGGCCTCGATGCGCTCCGGCTCCTGGGTCGCCACGTGCAAGAGCGTGTTCCCGCCCATGCTCAGCCCGATCGCGCGGCAGCGCGCGATGCCCAGCGCGTCGAGCGCCGCGCGCACGTCGGCGGCCAGCTGGCGGTGCGAGAAGCCGCCTTGCGGGTTGGTCGAGCGCCCGTGCCCCCGCGCGTCCAGGGCGACGAGCCGGTATTCGCGCGCCAGTGACTCACGGCCGGCGTGGCGCCAGTCCTGGCTGCACCCGCCCATGCCGTGCAGCAACAGGAGTGGCTCACCCGCGCCGTCGGTCTCGACGTGCAGCTCGGCGCCGTGGATGCGCAGTGTCTGCTCCGCGAGCATCCCGCGGCCTCAGACCTTCGGCACCTCGAGCCCGCGCTTCACGGCCGGGCGCGCGCCGATCCGCTCCAGCCACGCGACCACGCGCGGGTACTTGAGCAGCTCGGGCTGCTTCAGGTTCAGCGGGAAGCGCAGCCAGCCGTAGTGCATGATGTCGCCGATCGAGTACTGACCCGCGAGATATTCGCGGCCGTCGCCCAGGATGCGGTCGAGCACGCCGTACAGGCGCGCCATCTCGCCGGAGAAGATGGTGATCATCTCCTGGTTCTTCTCGCCTTCCTTGCGCAGCGCCGCGCCCAGCCGGCCCAGGTTCGGTCCCACGCCACCGGTCTGGAAGAAGGCGTACTGGATCGCTTCCATGCGCTTGCGCGGGTCCTTGGGCAGGATGACTCCCTTCGGATCGTGCTTCTCGCCCAGGTGGAGCAGGATCGCACCGGACTCCCAGATCACCTGACCGTCGTCGTCGATGACCGGGATCTTGTGGTTCGGGTTGAGCTTCAGGAACTCGGGCTTCATCTGCTCGTTCTTGGTCAGGTTCACGGGGTGGACCTCGTACGGGATGCCGAGCTCCTCGAGCGCGATCGAGACCTTGTAGCCGTTGGGCGTGGTCCAGGTGTAGAGCTTGATCATGAGGCGGTGACTCCTTGTTGGGGGGTGAGCTCGGGGTGCACGACGCCGAGCAGGATCTCGAGTGACTCGACGATCCGGGGACCGGGGCGGTTGAAGAACTGGTTGCCGTCGAGCACGGCCGTGCGGAAGCGGCCCAGGCGCGGCTCGCGGGCGGCTTCGGCGCGCGCCTGCGCCAGGCCGAAGCCGCAGGGAATCAGCGCGACCAGGTCGGGCGCGGCGGCCTCGAGCTCGGGCCACGAGATGCGCGGGGAGTGCAGGCCGGCCTTGCCGAACAGCGCGACGCCGCCGGCGCGCTCGACCAGCTCGGGCATCCAGTTGCCGCCCGCGATCAGCGGGTCGAGCCACTCGAGCACGGCCACGCGCGGGCGGGTGCGGGCCGCGCGGCCCAGCGCGCTCAGTGACTCGATGCGCGCCTCGAGCCGGCTGCGCAGCCGCGCGGCGGCGTCGTCCAGGCCCAGCGCGGCGCCCACGCGCAGCACGTCTGCGAGCACGTCGGCGAGCGAGAGCGGGGCGAGCGACACGACGCGCGGCGCGCCGCCCGTCCAGTCGCGCAGCGCCGCGGCCAGGTCGTCGGGCGTGGCGGCGCACACCTCGCACAAGGTCTGAGTCACGATCACGTCCGGCGCCAGCGCGCGCAGCAAGGGCGCGTCGATCTCGTAGATCGAGAGCCCGCGAGTCACCAGCTCCTCGATCCGGTCGTGGATCGCGCGGCCGGGCGCGCGCGGGTCGAGCCGCGGCGACGACAGCGCGGGCAGCGCTTCGACGCCGGCCGGGAAGTCGCACTCGTGAGAACGTCCGACCAGGGCGGCCCGGGCGCCGAGGGCGCACACGATCTCGGTCGCCGAGGGAAGCAACGACACGACGCGCATCGGGTTCGTTCTATACTGGCTGGGTGAGGCTCGCAACGTTCACACACGGGGGGTCGACGCGGATCGGAGTCATCGCCGGCGACGAGGTCGTCGACCTCGCCGCAGCCGTTCCGGAGATGCCGCGCAGCATGGAGGCGTTTCTGGCCGCGGGCCCCGCGGCGCTGGAACGGGCGCGCGGCGCCGCGCGGGGTGGCCCCCGGCTGGCGCTCGCCCGGGTGAAGCTCGAGGCGCCGGTCATGCGGCCGCGCAAGTTCCTGGCCATCGGCCTGAACTACGCCGACCACATCGCCGAGACCGGGCGGCCTGCCCCGGAGTTCCCGGTGTTCTTCAACAAGCAAGTCACTTGCGTGAACGCGCCCTTCGATCCGATCTGGATGCCGCGCGTCTCGGACAAGCTCGACTACGAGGGCGAGCTCGCGCTGGTGATCGGCCAGCGCTGCCGCCACGTGCCGAAGGCGCGCGCGCACGAGGTGATCGCCGGCTATCTGATCTGCAACGACGTGTCGGTGCGCGACTGGCAGCAGCGCGCGCCCACCATGACGCTCGGCAAGTCGTTCGACACGCACGGCCCGCTCGGCCCCTGGCTCGTGACTCCCGACGAGCTCGGCGACCCGCACACGCTCGACCTCGAGACGCGCGTGGACGGGGAACGCCGCCAGAAGTCGAACACCAAGCACCTGATCTTCGACTGCTTCGCCCAGGTCGAGACACTGTCCACGGTGTTCACGCTCGAGCCGGGCGACGTGATCTCGACCGGCACCTGCGGCGGCGTGGGCGTCGCCATGAACCCGCGCGGCTACCTCAAGGTCGGCCAGCGCGTGCGCATCGACATCTCGGGCATCGGGCACATCGAGCAAGAGGTGATTCCCGAGCCGGCGGACACGGCCACCCCATGAACGGCGCCGAGGCTCTGATCCGCACGGCGGCGGGCGCCGGGGTCGAGGTGTGTTTCGCGAACCCGGGCACGACCGAGATGCACCTGGTGGCGGCGCTCGACGCCGCGCCCGGGATCCGCGCCGTGCTGGCGCTGTTCGAGGGCGTGGTCACCGGTGCGGCCGACGGCTACGCGCGCCTGTCGGGCAAGCCGGCGCTCACGCTGCTCCATCTGGGGCCGGGCTTCGCCAACGGCATCGCCAATCTGCACAACGCCCGCCGCGCGTCGTCGCCGATCGTGAACGTGATCGGCGACCAGGCCACCTGGCACCTGGCGGCCGACGCGCCGCTCACCTCCGACATCGAGTCGCTGGCGCGGCCGGTCTCGCGCTGGCTGCGCAAGGCGGCCACTGCTGCCGCGCTTGCGAGCGATACCGCCGAGGCGATCGCCGCCGCGCGCGCCCGCTCCGGCGGCGTATCCACGCTGATCGTGCCCGCCGACTGCGCCTGGGGCGAGTCACCGGGGCCCGTGCCCGCGAAGCCCGTCGAGCCGCGCCCGGGCGTCGCGTTCTCCGCGGTCGACGCCGCGGCGCGCCGCCTGCGCGCGAGTGAGTCGCCGGTGCTGTTGATCGGCGGCGACGCGCTGGGCCGTCGCGGCCAGATCGCCGCTGCGCGCATCGGCGCCGCGGCGCGCGCGCGCGTGTTCCTGGGCACGTTCCCGGCGTGCGTGGAGCGCGGCGCAGGGCTGCCCCCCCTGCCCAAGTTCCCGTACTTCCCCGAGCAGGGCGTCGAGCTGTTGTCGAAGGCGACCGACCTCGTGCTCGCGGGCGTGCCCGAGCCCGTGGCGTTCTTCGGCTACCCGAAGCTGCCCAGCCGACTCACTCCCGAGACCTGCCGCATCACCGTGCTGGCCGAGCCGGATCAGGACGCGACCCCCGCGCTCGAGGCGCTGGCCGAAGCGCTGGGCGCCAAGCCCGACGCCGGCGTGCGCGGCACGCGCGAGGACTTCCCGGTCGCGACCGGCAAGCTCGACTCCGAGACGCTCGGCCGCACGCTCGCGCGCCTGCAGCCCGAGGGCGCGATCGTGGTCGACGAGGCGGCGACCTCCGGTGCGCAGTGGTTCTCGCTCGCCGGCGGCGCCGCACCGCACACGGTCCTGTCACTCACCGGCGGCGCGATCGGCCAGGGCCTGCCCAACGCCGGGGGCGCGGCGATCGGGTGTCCGGGCCGGCGCGTGATCGCCTTCCAGGCCGACGGCAGCGCGATGTACACCGTGCAGTCACTCTGGACCATGGCGCGCGAGAATCTCGACGTCACGGTGCTGGTGTGCGCGAACCGCGCCTACCGCATCCTGAAGGTCGAGCTGGCGCGCGCCGACATCACGCACCCGGGCCCGGCCGCCCGCGCGCTCACCGACCTGCAGCCGCCCGCGCTCGACTTCGTGTCGCTCGCGCGCGGCCTGGGCGTGCCAGCCGAGCGCGCCGAGAACGCCGAGCAGCTCGCCGCGGCGCTCGGCCGCGCGCTTGCGACACGCGGACCCAGCCTCGTCGAAGCCGTGATCTGACCCGGAGCGACCCCGTGACCGCCACGAAGCTCGACCACATCGCCCTCGGCCTGCCACGCGCCAGCGACGCGATCGAGCTGTTCGAGGAGCGGCTGGGCGGCGCGCCGGCCGGCGGCTACGACGGCAGCGCCGAGTTCGGCTTCCGGCAGTGGGAGTTCCAGGGCGGCGGCCGGCTCGAGGTGATCTACCCGAGCGGCCCCCCGAACGGCTTCATGCACCGCTTCCTGGCCGCGGGCGGCCCGCGCGTGCACCACGTGACCCTGAAGGTGGCGAGCCTCGACGAGACACTCGCCAAGGCCGCGGCGCACGGTCAGCAGGTGATCGGCGTCGAGCGCAGCAATCCCCACTGGCAGGAAGCGTTCCTGCATCCGAAGCAGGCCCAGGGCATCGTGGTGCAGATGGTCGAGCAGGCGCCGGGCGGCGAGGGCGACGACCTCTTGCCGGCATCGCGGCCGCGTGCCGACGGCGCGCGTCTGGTGGGCCTGCGCCTGTTCGCCAGGTCGGCCGAGGCGGCGCGCCGGCAGTGGAGTGAGCTGTTGGGCGGCAGCGCGGCGATGCAGGGCAGCTCACTCGTGTTCCGCTGGGAGCAGTCACCTCTGGTGCTCTTGGTCGACGTGCGGCCCGACGCCGCGGAGGGCCCGCAGCAGATCGAGCTGCGCGCTACGCGCGACCTGATCCTGCCGCGCGGGCCCTACCCGGGGCTGGGCACGCGCTTCGTGCAGACCGGCCGCTGAGAGGAGATCGTCGATGAAGAGGACGTGCCACGCGCTCGCCGCCGTCTTCCTGTGTCTCGCGCTCGCCGCACCCGCCGGGGCGGGCAGCGAGGAGTACAAGGGCACCGCCAAGGGCACGAACAGCAAGAGCTACACGGTCGAGGTCGCAGCGGGCCAGAAGCTCGCGGTCGAGCTCAAGGCGAAGAGCAGCGCCGTGCACTTCAACGTGATTCCGCCGCCCGCGAGCCTGGGCGACAACCCCGCGCCGATCTACCTGGGCGAGAGCGGGGGCCGGAGCTTCGCGCAGAGGCTCGACAAGCCCGGGCGCTACCGGATCGACGTCTTCCTCGAGAAGGCCGACGCGGAGCGCGGCGAGCAGGCGTCGTTCACGCTCTCGGTGTCGACCGAGCCCTGAGTCACTTCCCGCGCCGGGCTCGGATCGGCGACTCGGAGAACAGCTTCTCGTCGATCGGCTGCGACAGGCGGATGTTGCGGAGCGAAAGCACGCTCTTCGCGCCGGTCTGGACGTCGTCCATCTCGATGCGAGTCGGCATGGTGTGACCGTCGACGGTCTGGGGCTCGCCGAACGACTCCTCCTTGTAGAGCTGGCCGTCGCGGTCGTAGTAGAGCACGCGCACCGGCAGCGAGGTCGCGGGGTCGATCAGCGTCTCGACCTTCTCGTAGGGGCCGTACGGCTTGCCGGTCACGCGCAGCAGCGTCCGGCCGTTCTCGTCGACCTGCTCGACGCTCTGCCACTCCGACTCACGCGGCGCGGCGATGTCGAGGTCCTCGTAGGTGAACTCGCTGGCCAGGAACGAGTCGGTGCGGCGCGTGCCGATCAGGTTGCGCAAGCGCCGGACCTCGGGGAGATACACCCAGCGTTCGATCGGCTTGCCCTTGGCCGAAGTGACCTCGTACACGGTGCCGAGCGACTGCGCCGGCTCGATCACTCGAACTTGCGTGCGCACGCCGGAGTCGTCCTCCGCCCGCACCAGCTTCATCGTGGTGTCGAGCCCGGGGCCGATCTCGTCGCTCGACTGGAGCGACACGTCGGCCGTGACCGACTTCGCCGGCCACAGGGCCTCGTCCATGCGGTCGATCACGGCGCCGGGGCTGCCGAGGTCGTGCGGCTGCACCGCCGCAACGGAGAGCGCGAGCAGGATCGTCACGGAACGCACGTTCCGTCCTCCTTTCGGATGCAACGGCCCGCCCGTCCATGTGACTGGATGAACGCCCTCGGAATTCGCTCAGAACTTCGGCGGGCGCTTGGCCAGGAAGGCGGAGGTGCCTTCCTTCATCTCCGGCGTGCCGCACAGCTCGCCGAAGAGCTGGGCCTCGAGCTCGACGCCCGAGTCGAGCGGCCGGTCGAGGCCTTCGCGAATCGCGCGCAGCGACATGGCCACGGCGCGCGGCCCGTTGGCGAAACACTCGGCGAGCCATTTTCGCGCGCGCGGCAGGAGCTCGTCGGGCTCGACGAGCTCGTTCACCAGCCCGATGCGCAGCGCCTCCTCGGCCGAGACGTGACCGCCGTGCAGCGTGAGCTCGATCGCCTTCCCGCGCCCGACCAGGCGCGGCAGGCGCTGCGTGCCGCCGAAGCCGGGCAGGATGCCGAGCTTCACCTCGGGCTGGCCGAACTTGGCCTTGCTCGACGCGAAGCGCACGTGACACGCCATGGCCAGCTCGCAGCCGCCGCCGAGCGCGAAGCCGTTCACGGCCGCGACCACCGGCTTCTCGAGCTTCTCGATGCGCCCGAACACCGACTGACCGCGGCGCGCGAAGGCCGCGCCCGATGCGCGGTCCAGGCGCGAGATCTCCTCGATGTCGGCACCCGCCGCGAAGGCCCGGCCCGCGCCGGTGACGATCGCGCCGCGGATCGCGGCCTCGCGCTCGATGCGCGCAGTGACTGCGTCCAGCTCGCCGAGCAGCGCGCCCGACAGCGAGTTCAGCGCCTCGGGCCGGTTCAAGGTGACCAGCGCAATGCCGTCCGCGACCGCGAGCTCCACGAGCGCCATCGCCTCAGACCTCCACGCCCACCATCCGGCGCAGCGCCTCGGGCGGCGTGCGGTGCAGGAACTCACCGGCCGGGAGTCGCTCGGGGTTGTGACTCTGGATCGCCCGCAAGAGACCCACCATCACCGGCACCATCTGCTCGGAGGAGATCTTGGGATACAGCACCTGCGCGATGCGCGTGCCCTCGCGCGAGCCGCCGACCGAGATCATGTGCGCGTTCTTGCCGAAGCCGGTGATGCCGATCTCGGCCGTGGGCGGGCGCGAGCAGTGATTCGGGCAGCCGGCCATGCGCACCACCACGTCCACGTCGGCGAGGCCGGCGGCCTCGATCGCGTCCGCCAGGCCCGGGATCGCCTTCTCGGCATGAGTCATCGCCAGACCGCAGGTGGGCAGCGCCGGGCAGCCGAAGGCCTGCTTGCGGAACAAGGAGACCGCCTCGGGGCGCGGCACGCCGTGCTCGGCGAGGATCGCGTCGACCCGGGTGCGCATCGCCCGCGGGATGTGCGTGAGGACCAGGTCCTGGTTGCCCGTGATGCGGATCCCGAGCTGCGGAAGCTCGCGCGCGACCGCGGCCACCGCGCTGCGCAGCTTCACCGCATCGGTGTCCTTCACGCGCCCGCTCTCGACCGGAATCCCCAGGAACATGCGGTCCTCGCCGCCCGCCTCGGAGTACCAGCCGTGCCAGAAGCGGTTGGGCCCGAGCGCCTGCGGGGCGGCGTCCTTCAGCTCGAGCTGGAAGCGCTCGCGGAGCTGGCGCTTCACCTCGGCGACGCCCAGGCGCCGGATCGTGTACTTCCAGCGCGCCATGCGGCGGTCGCCGCGCTCGCCGTGCTCCTTCTGCAGGATCGCGATCGCGCGCGTGGCGTCCACCACCTGCGCGCGCGGGATGCGGCCGAGATACAGAGCCAGGAGCGCCTTGGTGTGCGGCATGCCGTGGGTGGTGCCCGAGCCGCCACCCGACCACAGGTCGTACTCCTGCGCGACGGCGCCGTTCACCACCGGCGCGAAGGCGACGTCGTTGGTGAGTGCGTCGACCGAGTTGTCGAGCGGGTGGGCGATCGCGACCTTGAACTTGCGCGGCAGATACTGCTTGCCGTAGATCGGCTCTTCCGTGAACAGCGGTGTCTCGGTCTTGCCCTCCTCGTCGGTGAGGAAGGCCTGGAAGTAGCCCGAGCTGCGCGGCGCCATCTCCATCGCGATCGCGTACGCCAGCTCCCGTGACTGGAGCGGCAGCTCGGGAATCAGGTCGTCGACCACGCAGCACATGGTGTTGCGGTTCACGTCGCCGCAGGCGGCGAGCGTCGACATCTGGTAGCCCGTGCTCGGGTAGGTTCGGTTGAGGAAGCGGATCATCGGCCCGAGATGGGGCGCGCTGATGTAGTGGAACTGGATGCCCTGGCGCGTGGTGAGTCGCAGCGAGCCATCGGCGTACAGGTCGCTCGCCTCGCACAGCGCGCGCCACTGCTGGCCGCTGAACTCGCCGCCCGAGGGCACGCGCAGGCGCACCATGAAGATGTAGTTGTGGGACTTGCGGCCCTCGACCCGCTCTTGCTGCTTGTAGATCCCGAAGTGCTTCGAGATCTCCTTGCCCTCGTTCGAGAGTGTCGGCGCGCGGCCCGCCGTGAGATCCTCGATCTCGGAGCGAAAGCTGTGCTTCTGCTTGCCGGCAACCCAGAACAGGCCCTGGCTCTCGACCTTCAGGGTCTCGTTCTTCGACATCTCCGAGAGCTCGGAGCTGACGAGCGTGATGGGCTTGTCCGCGGGGGTGTCTTCGGCCATTGGCGCGCGACCTTACCGCGTAGAGACCGCGCCGGCAAAGCGGGTTTCCGCGAACCGAATCCCGGGAGCGGGCAAGGGGAATAAGATGGTCTTCCCTTCCGACGCGGACCTGATCGGACGCTCGCTGGTCGAGTCCGAGGCCTTCGGCGGCATCTATGACCGCCACGCGGCGACGTTGCTGCGCTTCCTGGGGCGGCGGGTCGGGGCCGACGTGGCCGAGGGGCTTCTGGGCGAGGTGTTCCGGATCGCCTGGGAGCGCCGCAAGGCGTTCGATTCGGGGCGCGCGAGCGCGCTGCCCTGGCTCTACGGGATCGCCTCGAACCTCCTGCGCAAGCACCGGCGCGGGGAGGCCCGCCGGCTGGCGGCCAGCGCCCGGATGGCGGCAGGACGCGCTGCGGCGGACGGCCAAGAGACCGAGGCCGCGCTCGAGGCGCGGGTGCTTCTGCCGCGCGTGCTGGAGGCGCTCGAGTCACTGCCCGAGCGCGAGCGCGAGGCGCTCCTGCTCTACGCCTGGGAGGACCTGTCGTATCCCGACATCGCCGAAGCGCTCGAGCTGCCGGTCGGGACGGTGCGCTCGCGCCTCCACCGCGCGCGCGGCCGGCTGCGCGAACTGCTCGGCGCGGCCGGGAAAGAGCAGGAGGGAACGCGATGAAAGAGATCGAGCTGCTCAAGACGCTGCGGCGCGACGCCGCGCTCGATCCCGCGGTCCTCGAGCGAGGGAGGGCACGGCTCATGGCAGAGATCCAGGGCAAGAGTCTGGCGCAGCAGGAACAGGTCATCGTGCCGCAGCTGCCGTACGCGGACCCGCGCGCGGCGGTCGAGTTTCTCGAGCGCGCGTTCGGCTTCACCGAGAGACTCGACGCGCGCGTGGTCGACAAGCGCACCGGCGCCGTGGGTCACACCATGGTCGAGTACCGCGGCGCGCGCATCGGCATCGGCGGGCAGGGCGGCCACGGTGCCGTGAGCCCGAAGGAGGCCGGCACGCCGACCTTGTATCTCAGCATCTACGTGCCCGACGTCGACGCGCACTACGAGCGCGCGCGCGCCGCGGGCGCACGCATCGTGATGGGCCTGCGCGACCAGTTCTGGGGCGACCGAACCTACGAGTGTCTCGACCTCGAGAACCACTGCTGGCGCTTCCACCAGCGCATGCGCGACGTGCCCCAGGAAGAGTGGAGCTGGGACGCCTCGGACCCGAACAAGGGCTGAGCTTTTTCTCTAGACTGAGCGCATGCCCGAAGGCGTGCCCCAGCCCACCGGCGACCTGGCCCAGGCCGAAAAGGACTTGCGCGACTACGGCGTATGCCTGGTCGAGGGCGCGCTCGCGCCCGCGCAGCTCGAGCGCGTGCGCACGGCGCTCTACCGCGCGGCCGACGACGATCGCGCGCGCGGGCGCGAGGCGAAGTTCAACTTCGACTACGCGCACGACGACTCGAACCAGCGCGTCTGGAACCTGCTCTCGCGCGATCCGGTGTTCGCCGACCTGGTCGAGCACCCGTCGGCGCTGCACCTGCTGCGCACGTTCCTGGGCTGGCCGCTCCTGCTCTCGAACATCTCGGCCAACATCACCGGCCCGGGCGGCGGCGAGATGGTGCTGCACGCCGACCAGATCTACATGCCGCAGCCGTGGTCGGGCATCCAGGCGCTGAACGTCGGCTGGTGCGTCGACCGCTTCGCCGACGAGAACGGGGCCACGCGCATCGTTCCGTTCAGTCACAAGCTGAACCGCATGCCGACCGATGCAGAGCTCACGAGTGACACGGTCGCGCTCGAGGCCCCGCCCGGCACGATGGTGGTCATGGAGGGCCGGCTCTGGCACCAGACCGGCAACAACCGCACGCGCGACGAACGCCGCGCCGCGATCTTCGGCTTCTACACGATTCCGATCTACCGCACGCAGGAGAACTGGTTCCTGTCGCTCAATCCGAGCGTGCACCGCTACGCGTCCGAGACACTGCTGGTGCTGCTGGGCTACAAGGCCGAGGGGCTCGGGCTGGTGAACGGGGCCTCGCCGCTGTGAGTCTGGTGGCGAAGAACGCTGAACAGGCGAAGGCGCTGCTCGACGCGGAAGGCGTGTGCGTGATCGAGGGCGTGCTCGACGCCGCGGCGGTGAGTCGCGTGAAGCGCGCTCTCCTGGCCGGGATCCGGAACGACGAGGCCGAGGGCGTGCCGGTGCGCGGCTTCCCGTTCGACCCCGACACCCGGAACATCCGGCTGTTCGACCTGATCGGGAAGGACCCGGTGTTCGCCGAGCTGTGCGAGCACCCGCTGGCGATGGAGCTGGTGACGCACCAGATCGGCGCGCCGTGTCTGTTGTCGAACTTCAGCGCCAACGTGACCGCGCCTGGCTCGGGCGCCATGTACATGCACGCCGACCAGGGCTACGTGCCGGCGCCCTGGCCGCCGTATCCCATGGCGACCAACGTGGCCTGGGCGCTCGACGACTTCACGGCGGAGAACGGCGGCACGCGCTTCATCCCGCGCAGTCACCTGCGCGACCACGGGCCCGAGCCCGCCATGGACCCGCGCGACACGCTGGCCATGGAGTGCCCCGCGGGCTCGGTGTTCGTGATGGACGCGCGCGTCTGGCACCAGACCGGCCCGAACCGCACCCCGAA
Organism: Myxococcota bacterium; assembly: GCA_035498015.1. Lineage (NCBI taxonomy): Bacteria > Pseudomonadati > Myxococcota > Myxococcota bacterium. Next base: position 16,031 of record DATKAO010000223.1, on the reverse strand, counting down.
CGTGACTCGCGCGGGCCTGTTCGCCTACTACGTGCGCCCGTTCATCCGCCCGCAATGGAACTGGTACCAGACGGTCACTCCCGAGCTGCTCGAGCGCCTCTCGCCGCTCATGCGCGAGCTGCTCGGCTTCGGATCCAACGTGACGAGCTCGCTCGAGTCACTCTACATGAAGAAGAGCGGCATCGCGCCGGCGCGCGTGGCCGAGGTCGCCCCCGCGCTGACCTCGACCCGGGCGCGCGCGTAGCCGCCGCATGGCCCCGGAGCGGCACGAGATCGTCCTGGTCGGGGCCGGCCTGACGGGCATGTACGCCCTGCACAAGCTGCGCGGGGCGGGCTTCGGCGTGCGGGCCTACGAGGCCGGCCAGGGCGTCGGCGGGACCTGGTACTGGAACCGCTACCCCGGCGCGCGCTTCGACTCCGAGAGCTGGACGTACATCTTCTCGTTCGACGACGAGATCCTGCGCGAGTGGAGCTGGAGCGAGCATTTCTCGGGTCAGCCCGAGAACCTGCGCTACTGCAACTTCGTTGCGGACAAGCTCGACCTGCGGCGCGACATCGCCTTCGGCGAACGCGCGCTGTCCGCCCACTGGGACGAGCAGGCCGGTGAGTGGCAGGTGTCGTTCGCGAGCGGCCTAGCCGCGCGTGCGCGCTTCCTGGTCACGGCGCTCGGCCCGCTGTCGGCCCCGACCATGCCCCGTATCGACGGGATCGAAGACTTCCGAGGCGAGTGGTGGCACACGGGTCTCTGGCCGCACGAGCCCGTGAGCTTCGCGAACAAGCGCGTCGCGGTGATCGGCACGGGCGCTTCCGGGGTGCAGGCGATCACCGAGATCGCGAAGACCGTCGGTCACCTGGCGGTCTTCCAGCGCACGCCGAACTGGTGCGCGCCGTTGCGCAACGCGCCGATCGCGGCCGAGGAGATGGAGCGAATCCGCGCCGGCTACGAAGAGATCTTCGCACGCTGCCGCGAGACCTACGGCTGCTTCGTCCACGCGGCCGACCCGCGCAACGCCCTGGACGTGACTCCCGAAGAGCGCGAGGCGTTCTACGAGCGGCTCTACCAGCTGCCCGGCTTCGCGTTCTGGCAGGGCAACTTTCGCGACATCCTCACCGACCGCGCCGCGAACGACACGGTGACCGCGTTCGTGACTCGCAAGATCCGCGCACGCATCCGCGATCCGAAGCTGGCCGACCTGCTCATCCCGAAGGACCACGGCTTCGGCACGCGGCGCGTCCCGCTCGAGAGCGGCTACTACGAGGTGTACAACCAGCCCAACGTGGACCTCGTCGACCTGCGGGCCCAGCCGATCGAGCGGGTCACTGCGACGGGCCTGCGCATGAGCGACGGGACCGAGCGGCCCTTCGACATGATCGTCTACGCCACGGGCTTCGACGCGATCACGGGAGGCTTCGACCGGGTGGACATCCGCGGCCGCGACGGCCAGCGCCTGCGGGAGAAGTGGGCGGACGGAGCGCGCACCTATCTGGGCTTGCAGATCGAAGGCTTCCCGAACTTGCTCACGCTGATCGGCCCGCACAACGCAGCCACCTTCTGCAACATGCCGCGCTGCATCGAGCAGAACGTGGATTGGGTGACCGACCTGCTCGTCCACATGCGCGACCGCGGACTCACGCGCGTGGAGGCCACGCCTGCTGCCGAGCGCTCGTGGACCGCCCACGCCAACGAGGTCGCGTCGCGCCTGCTCGCCTCCCAGGTGGATTCCTGGATGACCCGCGTGAACCAGAACGTGGCCGGCCACCAGAAGCGCACCTTCGTGGCCTACGCGGGCGGCGCACCCAAGTACCGCCAGAAGTGCGACGAGGTGGCGGCGGCCGGCTACGAGGGCTTCGAGCTCCGGTGACGAGCGCCGGCGCCATCCGCGTACTCGCGCCCGCTGTGTCGCTCGCCCTGTGTCTCGCCTGCCAGCCCTCGGCCAAGCAGCTGGTGGCCGACTTCAGCGACAAGCGGGCGAAGTACGAGGAGCTGCTCGCGATGATCGCCCAGGACCCCCACGGCGCAGTCAGTCCGGAGCGGCAGGCGAAGTACCGGGACTATCTCGAAGAGCTGGGCCTGCAGCAGCTCAGCCGAGGCACGCGGCCAGGGGAGATCTTCCTCTCGTTCAAGCCGCGCGGGCTGGGCTCACGCGGCTGCGCGCCGGGACTCACCCACGTGCCCGAGCCGCCGTCACCGCTGGTCGAGTCGATCGACCGGGCCGATCCGAACGCGACCACGGTCTACCAGCACATCGACGACGGCTGGTACCTGTTCTGTCACCGGTCCTAGCGCCGGACCTCGTCGACCGCGGCCATCACGTCTTGTGACTGGCCCTGCTTGGGCGCGGGGATCTCGACGATGCGCTCGGGCACGTCGTCGTACTCGAGCCGCAGCGCGCGCGACATGACCGCGTGCATGTCGTACATGCAGGTCACGTAGGTGAGCTCGAGGATCTCCTCGTCGGAGAGCCCGGCCTGCAGCGCCGCGAACACGCCGTCGGGCACGCGCCCGCCTTGCAGCACGAGACAGTCGGTGTAGGCGAGCACCGCGCGCTCGAGCGGCGAGAAGCAGGTGGCGATCTCCCAGTGCGGGATCGCCGCGACCTGCTCGTCCGTGAAGCCGACCGAGCGCGCCGCCTTGCAGTGCTGCGAGAAGACGAACTGACTCTGGCGCGCGTAGCCGGCGCGGATCTGGCCCAGCTCGCGCAGCTGGGGCGACAGCCGCCGCTTGTCGCTGCGGTAGAAGCCGAAGCCGTTCACCGCGTGGTCGAAACAGTCGGGCACGAGCGCGAACACCGTCCACCAGTTGCCCGGCGTGCCGGTCGCGGTGCCCGGCGACTGCACGGGGTCGCGGTCGCCGAACAACATCTTGTACAGCCGCTGCGCGGTGGGGTGGGCGTCGGCCTTGGAAACCTGTCGCAGTCGGGGCACGACTCACTGCCTCCCGGCTTTGTGCATGGAGATCTGCTTGGGCGCGGCGCTCGGCTGCGGATCGGACGCGCGCAGCAGCTGGGCGGCCTCGGCGGCGTCGGCCCCCGTGAAGTCGCGGGTCAGCACGGCGAACTCGACCACGATGCCGTCGGGGTCGGTGGTGTAGATCGAGTGCACCCAGCCGTGGTCGATCTCGAGCACGTCGTGGCCGCGAGACAGCCAGCGCTCGCGCCGGCGCTTCAGTTCCTCGAGGTCGGCGGCGGAGAACGCGATGTGATTCGTGCCGCGCTCGAGCCCCAGGTCACGGCTGATGTCGGTCTTGAGCGGTGTCTCGAGCGGCACGCGGCCGTAGTCCCAGAAGGCGATCAGCTGGTCGCGCGCCGGTCCGGTAGAGTAGAACACGTGGCGCGCCACGCCGCCGTTCTTGGGCACGACCTCGACCTTCGCGAGCGAGAAGCCCATGGACTCGGTGTAGAAGCGGTGGGTCGCGTCGATGTCCTTCACCGCGAGCGCGAGATGGTGGAAGCCCATGCGTCAGTCCTCCCGGCCCACGATGGTCGCATACCAGTCGAGGGAGTTTCTCGGCACCCAGCCCGGCTGGTTCGAGCCCTTCTTCATGCGCTCGATCATCTCGGGCTTCAGCTTGCCGGCCTTGGCCAGCGCCCCGAACACCACGCCGGCGTTGATGTGGTCGAAGAAGTCGCGCTGCCAGGCCCACTGGAAGTTTCCGGCGTAGCGGAACCACGAGCCGCCCGTGCCCGCGATCTCGTAGGGCTGGCCGTGCTCGTCCTTCTCGGGCGCGATCTGGCGCCAGACACCGATCACTTCGCCCTTCTGGTCGTCGACCAGCGTGCGCACGTAGGGGTAGACCCAGCTCTCGAGCCCGCGCATCTCGGCGCCGAACACGATCTCGTGGATCTCGCGCCGGCCGCGCGCGGCGAACTCCCAGTTCGGGCCGACGTTCCAGGTGTAGAGCGCGTCGTCGCTGTAGAACTGCGACATCTTCGACCAGTCACCGGTCTTTCCGGCGCGGTTGTTCTCGGCCACGAAGCGGCGGATCATCTCTTCGAGCTCGGTGCGTGGGAACGCGGGCATGACTCCCTCCTCAATCCAGCTCCAGGCGCAGCGCCCGGGTGGGGCAGTATTTCACGGCGCGCTTGACCGCGGCGGCGAGCGGCTCGTCGGGCCGCTCGGCCAGGACCACGACCTTGTTCGTGGCCCGGTCGACGTCGAACACCGCGGGCGCCTCCTCCTTGCACACGGCGTGGCCCTGACACAGATCGGTGTCGACGCGGACTCTCACGGTGCCCTCCGGCGGTAGCGGGCGGGGCAGGGCTGGGCGAGCTGCACGACCATCTTCGAGTGGTCGTTGCGGTAGCTGGCGGGCGGCTGCGCCAGCTCGAACTCGTAGCGGCGCAGGAGCGCGCTGAAGATGGCCTTGAGCTGCATCATGGCGAAGGCCGCGCCCACGCAGCGGTGGCGGCCCGCGCCGAAGGGGATCCAGGCGAACAGGCGCGCGTCCTCCTCCCGCCCTTCCTGGTAGCGGTCGGGGTCGTAGCGGTCCGGGTCCGGGAAACACTCGGGCATGCGGTTCGAGATCGCGGGAGACACCGCGACGAGCTTGCCCGCGGGCACCGTCCAGCCGGCGTAGTCGAAGTTGTACACCACCTTGCGCATGAGCAGGATCAGCGGCGGGTGCAGGCGCAGCGCTTCCTTGATCGCGCCTTCCAGCTCGGGGATCTCACGCAGCGCCTGGTAGCTGACCTCGCGGCCGTCCGCGTAGAGTGAGTCGAGCTCGCCCACCACGCGCGCGCCGAACTCCGGATGGCGCAACAGCTCGATCAGCGTCCAGGCCGCGGTGCCCGAGGTCGTGTGGTGGCCGGCGAACATCATCGAGATGAACATTCCCGTCACCTGGTCGACGCTGAAGCGCGGCGAGCCGTCGGGGAGCTTCAGCGAGAGCAGCACGTCGAACAGCTCGCGCTTCTCGCTCGGCTGGCGGGCGCGGCGCTCGAACACCTCGCTGAGCAGCTCGACCAGCCGGCGGCGCGCCCGGTCGCGGCGCCGGAACTGCGGCAGGGGCAGGTCCGGGTTCACGTAGGCGATCGCGTCGGTGCCCTTCTCGAGCTCGTAGAACACGCGGAAGTACTCGGCTGAGAGCTCCTCGCGGAACTCCTTGCCGATCAGGCACGCGCTCGAGGTGTAGATGGTGAGCTCGGAGAAGAAATCGAGCAGGTCGAGCTCGCCCGAGTCACCGAGCTTGTCCATCATGCGCTCGGTCTCGGTCGCGATCAGCTCGGCGTGGCCCCGCATGAACGAGTCGCGCAGTGACTGGTTGCGCAGCCCCTGGCGGCGCTGCTCGGGCGAGGCGTCGAACAGCACGCCCTTGCCGAAGATCGGCGTCATGAACGGGTAGGCGGCAGCCTGGTCGAGCTGCTCGTCGCTGCTGCGGAAGAATGCCTCCTGCGCCGGCTCGCCCGTGAGCAGCACCACGCGGCTGCCGGCGAAGCTCATCTCGCCGATCTCCCCGCACTCGCGGCGCACGCGCGCGAACAGCTCGATCGGCCGCTTGCGCAGCTCCTGCAAGTGACCCAGCAGCGGCCAGCCTCCGGACAGCACGGGCGGCGCCTTGCCGGGCTTCCGCTCTGGCGCCGGCGCAGCGGGCGCCGCCGCCGTGGGCTCGAGCGCCGTGCTCACGGCTTCGCCTCGCTCGGCAGCGCGATCAGCTTGGTCTCGAGATACTCCTCGAAGCCCAGGCGTCCGTTTTCGCGCCCCACGCCGCTCTGCTTGTAGCCGCCGAAGGGATTGTCGACGTGGAACCACTGCGCGCCGTTCACCGACAGCGTGCCGGTGCGGATGCGGCGCGCCACCCCGAGCGCGCGCTCGGTGCTCGCACTGTGCACGGCGCCGGAGAGGCCGTAGATCGAGCGGTTGGCGATGCGCACGGCGTCGTCGTCGCCGTCGAAGGGAATCACGCACAGCACGGGGCCGAAGATCTCCTCCTGCGCGAGGCTCGAGTCGGGGTCGACGTCGGCGAACAGGGTGGGCTCGACGTAGAAGCCCTTCGGCAGGTGACTCGGCCGGCCGCCGCCGACCAGGAGCTTCGCGCCCTCCTGACGCCCTTTCTCGATGCAGGCCAGCACGCGCTCCTGCTGGCGGCGCGAGATCTGCGGACCCTGCATGTGCGCGGGGTGGGTCGGGTCGCCGTACTTCCAGCGCTCGAAGGCCTTCTTCACGATCTCGAGCCCCTCCGCGTAGCGCGAGCGCGGGAGCAGGAGGCGCGTGGTGAGTGCGCAGCCCTGGCCGCCGTGCACGCAGGTGAAGGCGGTCATCGGGAGCACGGCGGGGAACACGGCGTCGTCGAGCACCACGTTCGCGCTCTTGCCGCCGAGCTCGAGAAACACCTTCTTCACCGTGGCCGAGGCAGATTCCATGATGCGGCGGCCCGTGGCGGTGGAGCCGGTGAAGCTCACGGCGTCGATGCGCGGGTCGGTCGACAGGATCTCGCCCAGTGAGTGGTCCGAGCTCGCGACCACGTTCAGCACGCCGGCCGGGACGTCGGTCTTCTCCGCCACCAGGCGGCCCAGGTGCGTGGCCGACCACGGCGTGTCGGGCGCGGGCTTCAGCACCGCCGTGCAGCCCGAGCCGAGCGCCGGCCCGAGCTTGGCGATGTTGAGATACAGGGGCACGTTCCAGGGCGTGATCAGCCCCGCCACGCCGACGGGCTCGCGGCGCAGGATCCGTCCCTGGGGGCGGCCGAGATACGGCACGTCGCCGAGTCTCTGCTCGTAGGGGTAGCGCTCCGCGAGGTCGGCCCAGTAAGCGACCATCTCGATCGGGTCGTCGATCTGCATGAACGGCGTGAGTGATACGGGCGCGCCCGCCTCGGCTACCACGATCGCGCGCAGCTGCTCCTTCTCTTCCCGCAGCGCCGCGTGGAGCTGGCGCAGGCAGCGCGCGCGGAACGCCGGATCGGTCGACCAGTCACTCTCGTCGAAGGCACGCCGAGCCGCGGCGACGGCGCGCAGCATGTCTTCGCGCGTGCCGTCGCTGCAGTGACCGATCACCTCCTCGGTCGCGGGGTTCACGTTGGGGAAGGTGGCGCCGTTCGAGGCGCCGACGAGCTTCCCGTCGATCAGGTTGCGGCTCTCGGGGGCGAGCTCGGGCAGCGCCACGGCTAGGTCCGCACGATCTGGCCGCCGTCGACGGCGAAGATCTGGCCAGTGACCCAGGAAGCGGCGTCGGACAGCAGGAAGAGACAGGCCGACGCCATGTCCGCCGGCTTGCCGAGCCGCGCCAGCGGGAGCTGCGCGACCATGGGATCGCGAATCACCGCGGGCACCTGCTTGCCGAGCGCGTCGGTGTCGGTCGGGCCGGGCGCGATCGCGTTGACGCGGATCTTCATCGAGCCGAGCTCGCGCGCCAGCGCGATCGTGAGTCCGTTCACGCCGTGCTTCGCGAGCCCGTAGAACGACGCGGCCATCCAGGCCGCGGTCGATGACTGGTTGACGATCGCGCCGCCGCCGCGCTTGCGCATGGAGCGGAAGCAGGCGCGCGTGCAGAGCAGCGCGCCGTGCATGTTCACGTTCATGAAGCGCTGGTAGTAGTCCCAGTCGGCGCCGAGCAGCCCGGCCAGCTTCATGTCGCCGAAGATCGCGGCGTTGTTGACCAGGAAGTCGATGCCGCCCCATTCCGCGCCGACTCGCTCGGCCATGGCGAGCGTCGACTCCGGCGAGCCCACGTCGACCTCGACCGCGATCGCCTGGCCGCCGGCCGCGCGGATCGCCGCGGCCACGGCCTCGCCCTTGTCCTTGGCGATCTCGGCCACCGCCACGCGCGCGCCGTGCTCGGCCAGCGCGCGCGCGTAGGCCTCGCCGATGCCGCCGCCCGCGCCGGTCACGATCGCGACCTTGCCCGCGATTCCGTCGTAAGTCACTTCGTCTTCTCCTTGGCCCGTCCGCCGGGCTGCACCTCGAGCAGCGTGGGATACGCCTCTTCGAGCGGTATCTGGATCACGCGCGCGATCGCACGTGCCACGCTCTCGCCCGGCATCCAGTGCATGTGTCGGAACACGCCCCAGTACTTCCAGGACTCGAGAATGTCGACGATCTGGTCCTTGGGCATCTGGTTGCCGAACTCACTGCCCGTGGGACCGACGCGCACCACGATCGAGCGCACACCCGTGCCCTCGGTCTCCATTTCGAGCACGCGCGCGAACGCCTCGAGGCCCCACTTGGCCGCCGCGTACGCGGACTGGTACGGGCGCGGGTTCTTGCCGCTGTCGGAGCCGATGAACAGCACGTCGCCGCGCCGGCGCGCGAGCATGCCGGGCAGCACGCGCCGGGTCATGAAGATCGCGCCCAGCAGGTTGATCTCGACGTCGGAGCGCAGATGCTCGGGACTCACTTCGTGGATCAGGCCTGCGCGGTTCTCGCCGGCGTTGTTGATCAAGACGTCGATCTCGCCCAGCTCGCGCTCGGCGGCGCTGCAGAACGCGTCGATCGACTTCAGGTCCGTGACGTCGAGCGGGTGCGCGAACGCGCGGCCGCCCGCGGCGGCGATCGCGTCGGCCACCTCGCGCAGGCGCGACTCACGCCGCGCGCCGAGCGCGACGGAGACGCCCAGGCGCGCCAGCTCGAGCGCCGTGGCGGCGCCGATGCCCGAAGACGCGCCCGTGATGATCGCAGTGCGCGGCGCCGACTCAGCCATGGCGCAGCTCGATCGGCAGCGCGGCGAAGCCGCGCACGCTCACCGAGTGGATGCGCGCGCAGCCCTCGGGCACGACCTCGTAGTCGGGGAAACGCTTCCAGAACTCCTCGAGCACGGTGCGGCCTTCGAGCCGCGCCAGCGCGGCGCCCAGACAGAAGTGCGCGCCGTGGCCGAACGAGAGCATGGCTTGGGTGTCGCGCTCGAGCTCGTAGGCGTCGGCCCGCGGGAAGGCGCGCTCGTCGCGATTGCCCGAGCCGATCAGCACGAGCACGCGCTTGCCGGCCGGGATCTCCACGCCGTGCAGCTCGAGCGCGCGCGTACTGACCCGGCCGATGGCCTGAGTCGAGCTGTCGAAGCGCAGCGTCTCCTCGACCCAGCGCGGCACGAGCCCCGGATCGTCGCGCAGGAGCTTGCGCTGGTCGGGATTGCGCCACAGCCAGTAGAGCGCGTTGGCGAGCAGCTTGGTCGTGGTCTCGTTGCCGGCCACGATCATCAGGTTGCAGAACGACTGGATGTCGATCTGAGTGAGCCGCTGGCCGTCGATCTCGGCTGCGAGCAGCGCGCTGATCAGGTCGTCCTTCGGCGCGCGGCGGCGCTCCGCGATGCGCTCGCTGAAGTAGCTCCAGATCTTGCCGAACGCGACCGCGGCGCCGGGCGGCACGTCGTACACGCCCTCCTCGCGGTGCACGAGCAGGTCGGCCTGGCGGCGCAGCTCGGCGCGGTCGGGCGAAGGCACGCCGAGCAGCTCGCTGATCACGTCCATCGGCAGCGCGCCCGCGAGCTCGGCCACGAACTCACTCGAGCCCTGCTCGCGCATGCGCTCGAGCGCAGTCACGGCCATCTCGCGGATGCGCGGCTCGAGCGCCGCCACGCGCCGCGGCGTGAAGCCGCGCGAGACCAGCGCCCGCATCTGCGTGTGCCGCGGCGGGTCCATGCCCAGGAACGACATGGCCAGGTGCGCGGCCGGGTGCGACGCCGAGCGCTCGACCGACACGCCGTGGGTGTTGGTGAAGCGCTCGGTGTCCCGGAGCGCCGACAGCACGTCTGCATGCCGTGACAGCGCCCAGAAGTCGAGTGACTCGTTGTGGTAGACCGGGGCCTCCTCGCGCAGGCGCGCGTAGGTCGGGTACGGGTCCTCGTGGATCTCGTAAGCGAAGGGGTTGTACTCGAGCGGCGTCACGACTCGAGCTCGAAGCGCGCCACGTTGCTGACGCGCACGGCGTTGGCCATCGCTGACTCGGGGCGCGGCTCGGCGCGCGGGTCGATCTCGAGCCGCCAGGCCAGGAGCGGCTTGCGGCCGGGCGCGTGGAGCGACGCGGGGTCGAGCGGCGTGAGCCGTGCGCGCGGGTTCACCGCCGCCGCCACGGCGTCGATGCCCGGTGACTCGCGCTCGGCGAGCAGCGCGAGCCAGCCGTCGGGCTCGCCCACGGCCAGGGCCTCGCATTCCTCGATCCAGAAGCGACCCGTGGTCGGCGAGTCGAGCGCCGCGCCGCGCCGCACGTACTCGTGGGGCAGGGCGGGATCGACCTGCAACACCTTCAGCACCGCCGCGGCGTCGTCGGCCTCGATCCCGAGCACGCTCCGCAGCCGCGGCACGTACACCGGCGCGAGCGCCGCCCACTGCTCGCGCTGCAGCGCGCGCGCGACGTCCTTGCCCCAGCGCGCGCGCAGCGCAGCCGAGGTGGCGCGAGTCAAAAGGTGCACGTCGAGCGTGAGCTCGCGGCACAGACGCGCGAGCACGGGCTGGGCGAGTGACTCGAGCTGGAAGTCGGCCAGGAACGGGCCGGAATAGTCGGCGAGCCCCGGGCCGAGCTCCGCCGGCAGGTCCGCGAAGCGGAAGCTCGCCGCGCGGCTGGCCGCGACTTCGTCGCGCAGCGCGAGCGGCGGGTAGGGCAGCGCAGCTTCGTCGAGGAACACGCGCCAGCGGCAGGTCGGGCCTACGTGGCCCAGCTGCAGCGGCGGCCGGTGCTCGGGGCGCACGCGCGCGCGCGGGTTCACCGCGATCGCGGTGGCGTCGAAGGTCGGGTCCTCCATCTCGTGACAGAGCTGGCGGATCGCGGGCTCGGCGCCGCGCGAGATCTTGTGCACGTCCTGGTAGGCGCCGCAGAACGGCAGCTCGAAGTAGCCGAGTGACTCGCTCACGAGCTGGTAGCGCACGTCCATGTAGCGGTGCGCGAAGCCCGGATCGACCTGCAGCGACTTCAGGATCGCCGAGACGCCGTCGCCCGGAATGCCCAGCAGCGCCCGGGCGCGCGCGTTGTAGATCGGGCTCGCGCCCATCCACTCGTCGCAGGCCAGCGGCCCCATCTGCTCGCGGCCGAAGCGCGCCGCCACGAGCGGCATGAGCCCGCGGTCGTGGAAGTGCGCGAACAGCATGAGCTCGCGGCCCAGGCGGGCGAGCGCGTCGTGCTCGAGTCTCTCGAACGCGAAGTCCGGCTCGAACGCGCCCGCGTAGCTCCCGAGTCGGGTCACTTTCGGCCCCCGCGGCCGGACAGCTCGCGCACCAGCGTGTCCTTCAACAGGCCGAGCTCGAGCTCGCGCACGGCCGAGGAGGGCGACTCGAAGCGGAGCAGCGACGCCAGACCGGTGAGCACCGAGATCGTGTAGTGCTGGAGCGCGATGCGCCTGGCGCGCGATTGCGGACGCTCGCCGAACAGCTCGGTCCACACCCGGTTCCAGGCTTCGAGCATCTGCGCCTGCCACGCGTGCTCCGGCGCCGGCGCCGCGTAGTGCTGCAGGATCTCGAAGGTCGAGCGGAAGTGCGCGCTGCCGAAATGCTCCCACGCGCGGTCGACGAACAACGAGGCGCGTTTCTCGAGCGAGAGACCTCCGGCCTCGACGTCGCCGAGCCGCTCCGCGAAGCGATTGAACGACTCCTCGAGCACCGCGGTCAGGATCCCGTCCTTGCCGCCGAAGTGGTGCTGGACCGCGCCCCAGGTGACTCCCGCCCGGCGCGCGATCTCGGCGGCCGTGCTGCGCTTGAAGCCGACCTCGGCGATGCTGTCGACGACGGCGCCCATGATCGCGGCGCGGGTCTCGCTGCTGCGCTGTTCGTGCGTGCGGCGGCGTGGGCGCTGGCGCGCCAGCCGGATCGGCGGGTTCATCGCCGGCCTCCGTCCTCGACGCCGTAGATGCGCGCCATGAGCTGCGACACGAGCCCGCCGACGGGCAGCGACACGTCCGAGCGCCGCGCGAGCTCGAGCGCCCACGCCAGGTCCTTCTCGGCCACGGCCATGTGGCCGCGCAGCAGCGACTGCATGCCCGCGCTCTTGCGCGCCGACTCGGGCGCCTTGTGCAGCGCCAGAAAGGCAGCCATGAGCGGGGTGAGCTGGCCGTTCGCGCGGCCCGCCTCTTCCAGGAGCTCCTGCGGCAGCCCCACGCCCCGCGCCAGCGCGAACGACTCGAAGGCCGCCGCCCACTGGATGTAGGTGATCAGGTTGAGACACAGCTTGAGCTTCGCCCCGTTCCCGAGCTCGCCGGCGTGGATCACCTTCAGCGCGCTCACCTCGAGCACGGGCCGGGCGCGCTCGAGCGCCTCCACCGGTCCGCCGACCAGGAACGTGAGCTGCTTCTGCGCCGCACGCGCCGCGCCGCCGGTCACGCAGGCGTCGAGCACGGCGACACCGCGCGATGTCGCCTCGGCGGCCAGCGCGACCACGGTCTCGGGCAGGATCGTGCTGTGGATCGCCAGCACCGCGCCGCGCGCCGCGCCCGCGAGCACGCCGCCCGGACCCAGAGTGACTTCGCGCACGTGCCGGTCCTCGGGCACGCACAGGCAGATCACGTCGCTGCGCAGGCCGACCTCGCGCGGCCCCGAGGCCGCCTTGGCGCCCAGGGCCACGAGCTCGGCCAGCGGCGCGGCGACCAGGTCGAACACGTGCGTCTCGAAGCCCGCCGCGATGAGGTTCGCCGCGATCGGCTTGCCCTGATTGCCCAGCCCGATGAACCCGACCCGAAGCATCGCGGCGAGCCTATCACCATTTCCATAGCAGGTGAAATGTAAATTTCGCGATCGCACTGGTAGGCTGCGCCGAGGAGGAACGAAAGCATGTCCGATCCGAAGCGGCGCGCCGTCGGTGTCGAAATGCTCGCGAAGGTCTACGCCGGCGACGTCGTCGTGCCGCCCGAAGGCGCGAGCGCGTTCGCCGACCTGATGCTGGAAGAGGTCTTCGCCGAGGTCTGGACCCGCCCCCAGCTCTCGATCCGCGAGCGGCGCCTCTTGATCATGGGAGCGATCGCCGCGCTGGGCGAGTCGATGACCTGGAAGATCCAGGTCAAAGCCGCGCTCAAGAACGGCGAGCTCAGCGCCGAGCAGGCGCGCGAGTGTCTGATCCAGCTCACGCAGTACGTGGGCTACCCGCGCGCGGCGGGGCTGCTGGGGGCCACGGAAGAAGCGATCCGCGACGCCGCCAAGAAGTGACTCGCGGCCCTACTCCCTGGGATCCGCCGCCCACTCGCTCATGTCGGCCACGCGCACCAGCTTCATCCAGGGCACGCGCCGTGACTCACCCGGGTTGTGACCCACCATGAGCAGCAGGTTCTGGCCGTCGAGCGCGCCGACTTCGCGCTCGAGCTGCGAGAGACTCATGCGGCCGTGCGGGCAGAGCACGGGGCGCACGGCGTAGGGCAGGGCCAGGCGGCGCCAGGTGTCCTCGTAGCGCGAGGGCGCGACGATCGGCACTCCGGGGCGCTGGCGCGAGAGCAGCCGGGCCGCGATGCCGCCGCGCGACCAGGTCACGATCGCGCGCGCGCCGCACTCGCGCGCGGTGCGCACGGCGGCGGCGGAGAACACCACCAGGTCGCGCAGCTCCTCGTGGACGCCTTCGAGCGGCGTCTCGGGGCGGCGCGGATAAGCCTCCTCGGTGGCCTCGATGATGCGGCACATGGTGCGGCAGGCGCGCACGGGGTCGATGCCCACCGCGGTCTCGTCCGAGAGCATGACCGCGTCGCTGCCGTCGAGCACCGCGTTCGCCACGTCGGTGATCTCGGCGCGCGTGGGGCGCAGCGCGGTGACCATGGATTGCAGCATCTGCGTGGCCGTGATCGCGGGCCGGCCGGCGCGGATGGCGGCCTGCACGATGCGCTTCTGCTCGATCGGCACGCGCTCGAACGGGATCTCGAGCGACAGGTCGCCGCGCGCGATCATCACCGCGTCGGCGCGCGCCAGGATCGCGTCGAGGTTCTCGAGCGCGAGCTTGGTCTCGAGCTTCGCGACCAGCCCTGAGGGGCGGCCCAGCTTCTTCAGAGACCTGCGCACCGACGCCACGTCCTCCTCGCTGCGCACGTACGAGACACCCACCAGGTCGACGCCCAGCTCGGCGCCGAGCTCCAGGTCGCGCAAGTCTTTCTGCGCCAGGATCGGCCGCGCCGACACCGCGCCCGGCGCGTTCACGCCCTTGCCACTCGAGACCTGGCCGCCGACCACCACGCGGCAGTGGATGTCCGCGCCGTCGACCTCTTCGATCTCGAGCTCGACCGCGCCGTCGCCGAGCAGGATCGGCGCGCCGGTGCGCGCCTCGGCGGCGAGATACTCGTCGGGCACCGGCAGCCGCGCGGCGTCGCCCTTCGACTCACCGCAGGCCAGCACCACGCGCGCGCCGCTCTCCAGCGTGAGCGTGGCGGGCACGAGCTCGCCCAGGCGGATCTTCGGCCCCGCCAGGTCCTGCAGGATGGCGACCGGCCGCCCCACCGCGACCGAGGCAGCGCGAATGCGACTCACTGCCTCACGGTGCTCGGCGTCGTTGCCGTGCGCGAAGTTGATGCGCGCCACGTTCATGCCCGCTTCCACGAGCCCGCGCAGAACCTCGGGTTCCCGGCTCGCGGGGCCGATGGTGCAGACGATGTGGACTGCCCGGGCGCGCATGTTGCTATAAGATTCCCCTTACTGACTGCCAGCGCGAGAGCGAGGGATTTGGAGACGCGACGATGACGACCAAACGGGTGAAAGAGATCCTTTCCTGGTACTCCGCCGACAACGCGGGCACGAAAGCCAACCTCGCGCGCATGCTCAACCACGGCCGGCTCGCGGGGACCGGCAAGATGGTCATCCTGCCGGTCGACCAGGGCTTCGAGCACGGCCCGGCGCGCAGCTTCGCGCCCAATCCGGCCGGCTACGACCCGCGCTACCACTTCGAGCTCGCGATCGACGCGGGCTGCAATGCCTACGCGGCGCCGCTCGGCTTCATCGAGGCCGGCGCGGCCGAGTTCGCGGGCGACATCCCGCTGATCCTGAAGCTCAACAACAACGAGTCGCTCACCAAGGGCGGCGAGCCGCTGCCCGCGGTCACCGGCTCGGTCGACGAGGCGCTGCGCCTCGGCTGCGCGGCGATCGGCTTCACGATCTATCCGGGCTCCGGCGAGTCGAAGACCATGTACCAGCAGATCGCGCATCTCACCGAGGAGGCCAAGAAGAAGGGCCTGGCGGTGGTGGTCTGGTCGTATCCGCGCGGCGCGGGCCTGTCGAAGGACGGCGAGACGGCGATCGACGTGTGCGCGTACGCCGCGCAGATCGCCTGCCAGCTCGGCGCGCACATCGTGAAGGTGAAGCCGCCCACGGCGCACCTCGAGCAGGCCGAGGCGAAGAAGGTCTACGAGAAGGAGAAGATCCCCATCGGCTCGCTCGCGGAGCGCGTGCGCCACGTGGTGCAGAGCGCGTTCGGCGGGCGGCGCATCGTGATCTTCTCGGGCGGCGCCGCGAAGGGGAAGGCGGAGATCATCGAAGAGATCCGCGGCCTCGCCGACGGCGGCGCGTTCGGCTCGATCATGGGGCGCAACTCGTTCCAGCGCCCCAAGACCGACGCGATCGCGCTGCTGCACGAGGTCATGGACATCTACGCGAACACGTGAGTCGAGCGCGGCCGTGCTGCGCGTCCGCACTTACTACGACTTCGCGTCGACGCTCTGCTACGTCGCGCACCGCGTGTTCGGCGAGATGCACGGAGACATCGAGTCATTGGGCGTGGAGCTCGAGTGGGTGCCGCTCGACCTCGCGGACTTGCTGGGCTGGCCGCGCGGGGTCGAAGTCGCGCCCGAGCGGCTGCGGAACGCGGAGCGCGTGGCGCAGGAGCACGGCGTGGCGGTGCAGCCGCTGCGCGTCTGGCCCGATTCGCGCGACGCGAACGCCGCGGCGCTGCTGCTGGCGCGCGGGCCGCAGGAGGCGGCCTTCCGCGAGCGCGTGTGGAGCGCGGTGTTCGAGGAGCGCCGCGTGCTCGACGCGCCCGGCACGCTCGAGGCCTGCGCGCGCGACGTGGGAGTCACTCTGGACGCGCGGCGGCTCGAGCGCGCGCGCGACGAGCTCGACTTCCGCACCGAGGTCGCGGCGTCCGAGGACGTGACCGGCGTGCCCACGCTCATGCTCGGCGAGTTCCCCTTCGGCGGCATCCAGTCGCGCGAGACGA
>DATKAO010000222.1 GCA_035498015.1 Myxococcota bacterium | reverse complement strand
ACGAAGGTGCCCTTCAGGTTCACGCGCACGTTGGTCACCTGGGTGTCACAGCCGTTCGCGCCCGCCACGGGCACGTAGGTCCAGGTGGTGCCGCTGTCCTTCGAGAACTCGAGGTCGTCGGTGGTCGAGGCGAGCGAGGTGAAGGTGTAGGTGAGCCCGCTCGAGGTGGCGCCGTTGGCGAACTGGATCGGGCCGGAGCCGGCGCCGCCGTAGTCCACCACGCGCATCGAGGTGTTGGCCGGGATCGCGTCGCTGACCCGCACGGTGTTCGGGTCGGCGGCGCCGCCGGAGTTGCTCACGTTCACCAGATACTCGACGATCGAGCCGGGAATGCGCTTCTGCGAGTTGGCCGGGGTGCACGAGGCGGAATTTCCGGCCGTCGTGCAGTTGATCGGGTCGGTGATCGCGAACGACAGCTTGGTCAGCGAGTAATTCGGCGCGGCCGTGACCACCAGCGCCGCGGAGAACTCCGAAGTGTCTCCGCCCAGCCGCGCGGTGGCGGTGAGCGGCACGCCCGCCGCGACGCCGGAGGGCGTCGCCACGGTGAACGAGAAGCGGTTGGTGGTGTCGGTGCCCTGCACCACGCCGTTCACGGCCCCGGGCCCGTAGCTGCTCGAGGTGGCGTCGGCGTCGGAGCCCGAGCCCTCGGTCGCGCTGAAGGCGAAGGTCTGACCCTCGCCGAAGCCGCTGGCGTCGGTGGCCGCGATGAAGAACTCGACCACCGACCCGGGCCGGGCCCAGCCGGTGACGATCAGATTCCCGCCGTTCACCATGGCGGTCTGGATCACCGGGAAGTTCAGCGTGTTGTTCGGGCCGCCATCCACGTCGCCCGAGTCGTTGAGTGACACGCCCTGCTCGGGCGCGTAGCCGTTCGGGTCGACGCCGCGCGGGTCGAGATCGATGCCCAGGCCGGCGTTGGCGTAGATGCGGTTGCGCGTGATGTCGATGCCGGTGGAGCTCTCGACCACTACGCCGGGGCCGGCCGAGTTCGTCACGACGTTCTGCGAGAAGGTCATCGCGGTGCCTGCGGCCAGGCTGTAGAAGGCCACGTTGATCGGCTCGGTGCTGGCCACGCCCGCGCTGTTGTAGCCGTTGGTGGTGAGCGTGTTCTCGGTGACCAGGCCAGTCACTGCGCCCGCGCCGAAGCCGAACTCCAGACCGCCGCCGCGCTGGTTCTTGGCCAGGTTGTAGCGCACGGTGATGTTCGCGGCGGAGTTGATGATCAGGATGCCGTCGAAGGTGTTGGTCTGGCCGCCACCCGGCAGCCCGGTGAGTGAGTCGACCTCGTTGAACTCGATCAGCGCGTTCGCGCCCGCCGCGTCGCCGCGGATTCCGCTGTCGTTCACCTTCACGTAGTTGTGCGAGATCGCGATGCCGGTGCCCGCGCCGATCGTGATGCCGTAGTTCGCGCCGTACACGGTCGTGACCGTGCCGTCGGCGTTCGTGCCCACGAGACACTCGGCCACGATCGAGCCGTTGCCCGCGACGCTGATCGAGCCGTTCTCGACCGCTATGCCCGCGATGTAGTCCGTGCCGCCCGTGGCCACGATCTGCGTGCCGGCCGCGTTGACTACGACCTCGGGGCGGTTGAACTGCGGCAGCACGGTGCCGCTCGCGCCGACGGTGCCGCCGGTCCCCACCGTGAAGGGATTCGTCTCTCCCCCGCCCAGCGCGCGCACGTTCGCGGTCTGCGTGCGGCCGTCGAGGATGGTGCTCGTGCCGGTGATCGTGGGCAGGGCGCTGCCCAGGCTGATGCGCGCCGCACCCGCGTTCGCGCCCGCGGCCACGAGCTGATTCGTGTAAGTCGCGATCTGGCCGGGGTTCGCGACGCCGTTCGGGATCATGAACACCGAGGTCTCGCGAGCCGCAGTCAGTCCCACCTGCGCCAGGCCAGCCTCGCCGGTGATCGTGTTGGCGTTGGTCACCCACTGGCGCAGCGAGCCCTGACCGGTGTCGCGCGTGCTCACGATCGTGTCGAAGTTGAAGCCGAAGTCGACGCCGTTCACGGTCGTGCCGTTGGTGGCGAGCACGACCGTGGTGATCGATTCCGCCGTGGTCGTGGCGGTGGTGAGCGCCGCGAGCGTGGTCGAGCCGTTGCCGGCGTCGACCAAGGTCGGGTTCTCGCCGCCCACGTGGTCGGTGACTGCCGCGGGCGTTCCGGTCGACGCGTCCGTGCGGTAGGTCTGCACGGGGATGCAGGTGCCGGCCGCGCAGGCGCCCCCGCGCGCCGATGCGATCGTGAGGTTCGCGACGCGCACGATGTACGTGCCCGCGGTGCGCGTGAGGCTGTAAGCGCCCGAGGCGTTGGTGGTCGCAAAGGTCAGGAACGCGCCCGCCGCGCTGTAGACCTCGACGCGCACGTTCTGGATGCCCGGGCCGCCGGACGCGAGCTGCGAGCGGCCCGCGCCGCCACCGTAGTTGCGGTCGTCGAAGACCGTCCCGTTGATCGTGCCCCCGCGGGCGGAGCTGGCGAGAAACAGCGCGCACGCGCACGTGCCCCATGCGAAGAGCTCACGCCAGTGCCGCGCGTTCATCCTCTCTACTTGCGTCCGGCGGGCGGCGGAACTTCAGCGCGCCGGCTGCAGTCAGTCGAAGAGCGGCTCGCCTCTGGCGAACATCAGCCACACCACCGTCCCGGCCACGTAGAACGCGCCCGCGATGCCGAACACGAGCGCCCAGGAGCCCGTGGACTCCAGCAGATAGCCCGTGACCGCGACACCGACGACGCCCGGGAGCGTGCCCGCCGTGTTCGACAGCCCCATCAGCGCACCCGCATAGCGCGGCGCGATGTCGAGGTGATTCGACGCGAAGCCCGAGAGCGCGAACGACCCGATGCCGAGCGCCACGCACATGAGCGCGATCGCCGGCCCGACGCCGTGCACCTGGCCGATCGCGAACAGCGCCGCGGCCGAGCCCAGGAAGGCGAGTGACTGCATGAGCTTGCGCACGAACACCACGCTGTGACCGCGCGCGAGCAGCCCGTCGGCGAGCTGCGCGCCGACGTTGGTCATCGCGAACATGGAGAGCCAGGGCAGGAGCGTCGCCCAGCCCACACCGACCAGGTCGAGCCCGTGCGCGTCCGCGAAGTAGCGGGGCAGCCAGGACAGGATCAGGAAGTAACCCCAGTTCGAGCAGAAGTGATTGAAGATCAGCGCCCACACCGCGGACGAGCGCAGGATGCGCCGCCACGGGATCTGCGGCTGCGCTGCCGGCGGCGCGGTGTGCGCGCGAATCAGCGCGAGCTCGGCCGGGTGGATGCCATGCGCGTCCTCGGGCCGCTCGGTCGACACGGCGCGCCAGTACGCGTACCAGGCCGCGCCGGCGACGCCGAACACGTAGAACACCGACGGCCAGCCCCAACGTTCGACCAGCCACGGGGTGGCGAGCGTCGCGGCGATCGTGCCGAGCGGCATGCCGCTGCCGTTCAGCGCGGCCGCGCGCGAGCGCTCGTGCAGGGGGATCCACTTCCCGAACAGCTGGTAGATCGAGGGGAACGCCACACCCTCGCCCAGGCCCATGCCGATGCGCGCCGCGATCAGCGCCCCGAACGAGAGCTGCGCCGCGAGCGGAGTCACCAGCGTGAACGCCGACCACCACAGCACCCCGAAGGCCAGCAAGGCCCGCCCGCCCACGCGCATCGCGAGCCAGCCGCCGAGAAACTGCGTCGCGAGATAGCCCGCGAAGAACGACGACAGCACCCAGCCCTGCGCCGCCTTGTCCCAGCCGTACTGCTTCGACATGGGCAAGATCGCGTAGGAGATGTTCACGCGATCGATGTAACAGACGAAGATCGCCAGGAAGCAGCCCGCGGCCAAGAGCCAGCGCCGCGGCCAGTAACCCTGCGGGAGCGCGAGTGTCTGTTCGCTCGCCATCGGGTCAGAAGTGCGCGAATAGATGTGCGGGCGTTCGGGAGATGGAGCCCATGTCGAGCGATCGTACAGCACGTCGCGCCCGGGGAGTGACGGGGATCGCGTGCGCCCTCCTGGCCGCGATCCTGGGCTCCGGATGCTTCCGCTGGGCGCCGTGGCTGACCCACTTCCCGCAGCTCGATGGGCTCGTTCGCGACCGCGACACCGGACAGCCGATCGCCGGCGCGCTGGTGTTCGTCAGCTACTACTCCGAGAATCTCGTCGACGGTCACTCCCACTACCGCACGAGCTGGTCGTCGAGCGAAGCCGACGGGAGCTTCTCGATCCCCGACTCCTGGCGAGTCACTCTGCCGCGCCTCACCGGGCCG
Organism: Myxococcota bacterium; assembly: GCA_035498015.1. Classification (NCBI taxonomy): domain Bacteria; kingdom Pseudomonadati; phylum Myxococcota; species Myxococcota bacterium. The sequence goes on along the minus strand of DATKAO010000222.1, from coordinate 4,032 downwards.
AGCGTCCTGGTCGTGCACCCTTCCTATGGCTGCACGTTCGGGAGCGGGTTCCAGCGCTCCTCTCCGAGCGGGCCGCTGGCCGTCGAGCTCAGCGTGACCGAGCTCGACCCGGTCGAGTCGTGCAGCGCGCTGTGCGAGAACTGCGACCACGTCGATGTCTTCTCCTGGCGTTCGTGCGACGTGTTCCGCGCCCGCATGTGCGGGCCGAGCGCGTCTCTCCTTCCCGACGGCAGCCCGCGCGCGAGCGGCGCGCGCCGCGGAGCCATGCGGGTGGGCCCGTGGAAGTTCTTCGCAGCCCGCGACCGGACCTGGGCGGCCGGTGAGTTCTTCCTGGGCGTGCCGAGGGGCCGTTGGGACTTCTACGGCGCGGACGGCAGCCTGGTCCGAACCCACACTTACTGTTCCGCGACCCGGGCCCCGTGCCCGCCCGAGCCCTAGCTGACGCGATTCGGGATCGGTTTGCCCGCGAGCGCGGCGATCACGTTCTCGGCGGCGACCTCGGCCATGCGGTCCCGGGTCGCGGGCGTGGCGCTGCCGACGTGCGGCGCGAGCACGACCTGCGGCAGCTCGGCCAGGCCCGCGGCCAGCGCGGGCTCGCGCTCGAATACGTCGAGGCCGGCGCCCGCGATCACGCCCTCGCGCAACGCCTGGACCAGCGCAGCCTCGTCGACGAGCGGGCCGCGAGCGGTGTTCACCAGCACGGCGTGCGGCCGCATGCGCCCGAGCTCGCGCGCGCCGATCAGGTGGCGCGTCTTTGGAGTGAGTGGCGCGTGCAGCGACACGAAGTCACTGCGCGAGAGCAGCTCGTCGAGCGGCGTGCCGCCCTGGCGGCCGTGCCAGATCACCTCCATGCGGAAGCCGCGCGCGCGCTCGGCCACGGCGCGGCCGATCCGGCCGAAGCCCACGATGCCGAGCGTGCGGCCCGTGACGTCGAGCCCGAGCCCGAGATCGGGCCGCCAGCCGGTGAAGCCGCCGCCGCGCACGTAGCGGTCGGCCCAGGGCAGGCGCCGCGCGGCCGCGAGCAGGAGCGCGAACGCGAGATCGGCCGTCGCGTCGGTGAGCACGTCGGGCGTGTTGGAGACCAGGACACCGCGCGCGCGCGCGGCCGCGAGGTCGATGTTGTCGGTGCCCACCGCCAGGTTGGCCACGATCTTGAGCCCGGGCGCGGCGGCGAGGAACGCGGCGTCGATGCGGTCGGTGAGGAGACACAGAAGTGCGTCGTGGCCCTCGACCTCGAGCGGCCCGACCTCGGCCTCCAGCCCGGCCGCGCGCAGGCGTTCGAGCGCGCGCTCGGGCACACCGGCGCGCACGCGCACGCGGCCGCTCACGGACGCCCCTGGCGAGTCTCTGGCCGCTCCATTCCCGGCATGCTAACCGGAGCGGGTGCCCCCGCTCGACCGTCTCACGGTCACCTTCACGCTCGGCGCGCGCGACCTACGCCACCTGCGCGGCGTCGCAGAGCGCGCGGCCGCGCGCGCGAGTGAGCGGCCCGAGCAGGCGCTGGCTCAGGCCGCCCGCGCCCGCGCCGCCGAGCTGCGCAAGTTCGAGCCGCCGGCCTACGTGCTGGAGCGGGTCGGGGCGCTCGAAGAGCTGATCGAGCTCTTGCTCGACCCCGACTGGCGACCGCCCGAGCAGGCCCGCGCGCGGGTGCGGGCAGCGCTGTGCTATTTCACGGACCCCGACGACCTGATCGCCGACTCGGTCCCCGGGCTGGGCTTCCTCGACGACGCGATCGTGATCGAGCTCCTGGCCCGCGAGCTGCGCCATGAGCGGGCGGCCTTTCGCGCCTTCGTGCGCTTCCGCAACTCGCTGCAGCTGGGCCGGAGCGTGCGTGACCCCGCGTTCGTCGGCAGGCGGCTGGCCGAGCGTCGCCGGGCGCTGCGCGCGCGCATCGACGCGCGCGAGCGCCGCCAGGTTGTGCGTGTGTGGCGGGGTCGGTAAGCTGCGCCCCGCAATGAAGAAGCGCACCAAGCTCAGCCACCGCAAGCGCGGCCGCAGCGTCCGGCATCGCGCGAAGCTGCGGGCCAAGAACCGACGGGCGCGCCTGCGCCGAAGCCGCGGCGAATCGCCGTACACGTGAGTCGCTCGCGATGAGCGAGTACGCGCGCAGCGGCGTCGACACGACCGAGGCGGACCGCGCGCTCGCGCGGCTCCTGCTCGAGATCGCGCCCACGGCCGCGTTCGGCTCGGGCACCGAGCTGGGCATCGGTCACTTCGCGGCCGTGATCCGCGTGGGACCGCTGCACCTCGCGCTCACCACCGACGGCGTCGGCTCGAAGCTCCTGGTCGCGCAGGCGATCGGGAAGTACGACACGGTCGGCATCGACTGCGTGGCGATGAACGTGAACGACCTGTTGTGCGTGGGCGCCAAGCCGCTCGCCATGCTCGACTACATCGCCGTCGAGCGCTGTGACCCGGAAGTGTTCGGGCAGATCGGCCGCGGTCTGTGCGAAGGCGCGAGACAGGCCGGCGTGGCGATCGTGGGCGGCGAGACCGCGCAAATCCCCGACATGCTGCGCGGCGCGAAAGAGGGCAGCGGGCTCGACCTCGCGGGCATGGCGCTGGGCATCGTGCCCGACGGCGCGCTGATCGACGGCTCGCGCGTGCAGCCGGGCGACGCGCTGCTCGGCGTGGCGTCGAGCGGCGTGCACTCCAATGGTCTCTCACTCGCGCGCGCGGTGCTGACGCGCAAGTTCCGCCTCGACGAGAACCTGGCCGACCTGGGCATGACCGTGGGCGAGGCGCTGCTCGTGCCCACGCGCATCTACGTGCCGCAGGTCGAGGCGCTGGCCAAGGCGGGAGTCACTCCGCACGCGCTCGCGCACATCACGGGCGACGGCTTCCTGAACATCCGCCGCGTCGAGGCGCCGGTCGGGTTCGAGATCGACTCACTGCCGCCCGTGCCGGCGGTCATGCGCGTGATCCAGCGCATCGGCGAGCTCGACGCCGCGGAGCTCTACACCGTGTTCAACATGGGCGTCGGCTTCACGGTCACCGTGGCGCCGGGCGACGCGGAGCGCGCGCTCGCGGCGCTGCGCGGCACGGGCCTCGAGGCCTGGCGCATGGGCCGCGCGGTCGCGGACCCCGAGCGCAAAGTCCGCATCCTGCCCGAGCGCCTGGTCGGACGGTCGAAGCACTTCGTCCGCGAGTCGTGATCCGCTTCGCGCTCGAAGCCACGGACCGCGGCAGCGCGGCCCGTGCGGGGCGGCTCGATACACCGCACGGTGTGGTCGAGACGCCGGTGTTCATGCCCGTGGGCACGCACGCCGCCGTGCGCGCCATGACTCCCGAGCAGGTCGCCGCGACCGGCGCGCGGATCCTGCTCGCGAACACCTACCACCTGCTGTTGCGGCCCGGGCCCGAGCTGGTGAGACGCGCCGGCGGGCTGCACGCGTTCATGGCCTGGAACGGGCCGATCCTCACCGACTCGGGCGGCTTCCAGGTGTTCAGCCTGAAGCACAAGGAGATCTCGGCCGAGGGCGTGCGCTTCAAGAACGAGATCGACGGCTCCGAGGTGATGCTCACGCCCGAGCGCTCGATCGAGATCCAGCACTCACTCGGCGCCGACATCATCATGGCCTTCGACGAGTGCACGCCGTATCCGGCCACGCCCGAGCTCGCGCGCCGCGGCGTCGACAACTCGCTGCGCTGGCTCGAGCGCTGCGGCCGCGCGCACGCCGGCTCGGAGCAGGCGCTGTTCCCGATCGTACAGGGCTCGGTGTATCTCCCCGAGCGCGAGCGCTCGGCGCGCGAGACGGTGAAGTTCACGGCTCCCGGCTACGCGATCGGCGGCGTGTCGGTGGGCGAGGGCCTCGAGGAGCTGAAGCGCATCGTCGGCTTCACCGCGCCGCTCCTGCCCGCGGACAAGCCGCGCTATCTCATGGGCGTCGGCCTGCCCGAAGATCTGGTCGAGTCGGTCGAGCGCGGCATGGACATGTTCGACTGCGTGATCCCTACCCGCTACGCGCGCTCGGCCACCTTGTTCACGCGGCGCGGCCGCATCCGCATGAACCACCGCCGCTACCGGCGCGA
>DATKAO010000221.1 GCA_035498015.1 Myxococcota bacterium | reverse complement strand
CGGCACCTGGCAGCAGCTCCACTACGGCGACCCGAAGTGGCAGTACATCCCCGACGCGCCGGGCTCCGTGCGCACCATGATCTTCCAGCTCCAGACCAACGGCCCGCCGGGCTTCCTGCGTCCGTTCATGACCGACAACGGCCGCGACGCGAACATCCAGTTCTTCTACCCGGACCACAAAGGCGACACGATCGTGGAGGCGGTCGACGCCGCGCAGGACTTCGTCGACGACAACCCGATCGGCGAGGTCATCATCCGGCTCGAAAAGAACAAGGCCCCGAAGGGCGCGCACTTCTACAACCCGCAGAAGCTGCTCGACACCTGGTACTACATGATCGGGCCCATGCTCCCGACCCGCGCCCACACGCTGACCGTGCGCGAGAAGGAAGCCGACGGGAAGTACGAGATGCTGCCCGTGCAGCAAGACGCCAAGCCGCCCTGGCTCGAGGAGTTCCGCACGCAAGCCATCGCGGACTACGACGCGACCAAGGCCAACCTGAAGGAAGGGGAGGTCTTCACCTGGCCGGCCGCGCTCGGGAGCTGGACGGACAAGGACGTAGACGCCTGGTGGGAGAGCCCGGAGAAGGGCGTGCGCGCCGTTGCGGTCGACACCGACAAGCTGATCGTGGAGGACCTGAAGGTCATCGCGAAGCGCGGTCAGGGCGGCGTGATCAAGCCGGGAGGTCTGTCCGGGCCGAAGTACCAGCCGACCAAGTCATGGACGCGCGGCGTCCAGTTCGTCATGGCGGGCGGTGCGATGGGCACGCTCGCGGCGATCAACGACGAGGTCGAGCGCAGCCACGTGGCTTCGATCTCGCTGATCTTCTTCGTGATCTTCGTGTTGCACTCGATCACGTACCAGTCGATCTCGAGCGGCGGGATCATCTTCCTGCAGATCGCGACGGCCACCATGCTCTCGCTCGCCTACATGGCGATCCGCGGCATCGGGCTCAGCATCAACACCCTGCCCGTGCAGGCGGTCGGCGTGGGCATCGGCGTCGACTACGCGATCTACATCGTCGACCGCATCCGCCAGGAGGTCGCGGAGACCGCGGACATCGACGAGGCGATCCGCCGCGCGATCCGCACGACCGGCATGGCGGTGACGTTCACGGCGACCACGGTCGTCGGCGGCATCGTCCTGTGGACCTTCTCGAACCTGCGCTTCCAGGCCGAGATGGCCTACCTGCTCGTGATCCTCATGATCATCAACATGCTCGGAGCGATCACGGTCGTGCCGACCTTCTACTCGATCCTGCGCCCGAGCGTCGCCACCGCCCTGCTCACAGACGAGCAACGGGAAGCCATGAAGCTCCAGAAAGAGCTGGAGCACAAGAAGGGCATGGTCGCGTAGGACCCGGAGCGCCTCTGCGCGCCGCGCGGCCGCGCGTTACCCGCCGGTCGCTGCTTCGGCGGGTACGCCTCCAGACGCTCCCTCTGGGTAACGCGCCGGCCGCGCGCGCGAATCGGCACCTTGCCTGCGCAACAAAAAGACGAGACGCGGCAAGCGTCGGTCCGCCTCTTGCGCATCGTCCGCGTTCGATGGCCCATCCGCCGCCAGCCGCATGGAGCATGCAGCACGAGCCGGCTGCTGGCTCGAACGCGGACTGAAAGGGCGAAGCGCTCGGAAGGTCGCCGCGATTTCTAATTTAGAACGCGGCGGAGAGTTCGGGTTCGCGCGCGGTCCGTGCAGAAGCCCGGAGGAGCGTCTGCAGGGTACTCCCGAAGCAGCGACGGAGGGTTTCTGCGCGGAGCGCGACGCGCAGAGATGCTTAGGGGCTCTTAGCTCGAGTACCCCAAAGCGATGATCGTCATCAGGGCCAGGTACGAGGCGACCAGAAGCAAGTTGCGCGTCAGGGTGCTCTGGCTGTCGGTCGGCTTGATTTCGGCGGCTTCCATTTGAGAGATCCTTCGGAAGAGTTCGGTGCGAGCTATAGCGTCGGGGGTACCGGAATCACGACTTGCGCAAGAGTGAGTCGAGGTGATCCGCGCCACGCGCGATCGCCCACCAGAAGAACGGGAAGACCGTGTAGTGACCGCAGGGGAGCTTGTACCAGCGGGGCTCTCCGAGGGCTTGCCACAGCTCTTGCGCGTAGCTTTGTGGGATCACCGTGTCGAAGCGGCCCGAGGCGATGAGCAGGTTGCGGGGGTCGAGCCAGGACGCGTAGGTCAGGGGGTCGACCGGTTTGGTGAAGTCGCTCACACCGGAGACCCACTGCTCGCGCGTGGTCCAGCCGCGCTGGGCCATCATGCGGTCGCGGAACTCGCGCACCGGGGTCTCGCTCGAGTCGTAGAGGATCCCGGCCACGTTGCCGCCGGTCATCACGAAGAAGCCGCCGCGGATCCGCCGGTCGCATTCCGTGAGCAGAAGGGCTTGGATGGAGCCGATCGACACGCCGGCAGCGGCCAGCCGAGCCGGGTCGATCTTGGGGTGAGTGACCAGCCAGTCGAGCAGGCGGCGCGCGTCGATCACGCCCTCGCGCAGCCGCTCTCGCACGACATCTGCGTTGTTCTGATGGGGCAGGTCGAGCGCCCGGCGCTCCAGGCGGGCGACCGCGTACCCGCGGTTCACCAGCGACTTGGCCATGCCTTCGGACACGTCGTGCGGCCCGTCCAGGATCTCGAAGGCCACGACCGCGGGGAACGGGCCGTCGCCGGGGGGCAGCAGGAGGTGCCCGATCCGGTCCTGCCCGGCCTCGTCCTGCATGACCAGCCGGAAGGCCTTGTAGTTGCGCGAGTGGAACAGCGTGTACAGGTCGAGGACCCAGCTCTGCTCGACCGTGAGCCCCTCGGGCTGGATCGAGACGCTGGCCGGGTCGAGCTTCTTGTAGTCGAAGAAGTCGAGCGGCGGCAGCGACTCGGGCGGAACCGGCGGGGGTGGCTCGGTGCCCGTGCCCCCGGTCGAGAAGCAGCCCAGCAGCGCCAGACACAGGAGCGGCGCGAGGCAGCGCGCCGAAGCGCGTCCCACGCGCCGCTCCCGGGCAGGCAATGCCGCGCTAGTCCGCTTCTCGCGAGCGGCGGATGAAGGCCGGGACGTCGTACTCCTCCTCGAAGGGTGAGACGAAGTCGTCGGTGCCGTTCATCTCGAGCTTCGCCGCGGCGCGCGGT
>DATKAO010000220.1 GCA_035498015.1 Myxococcota bacterium | reverse complement strand
CGAGACACAGGGCGGGATCATGACCAAGATCATCCCGCGCAACACCACCGTGCCCACGCGCAAGAGCGAGGTGTTCTCGACCACCGAGGACAACCAGAACCTGGTGCGCGTGCACGTGCTGCAGGGCGAGCGCGAGCTCGCGGTCGACAACCAGACGCTCGGCCGCTTCGAGCTGGTGGGCATTCCGCCGGCGCCGCGCGGCGTGCCGCAGATCGAGGTCAGCTTCGACATCGACGCCGACGGCATCCTGAACGTCTCGGCCAAGGACCTCGGCACCGGCCGCGCGCAGCAGATCAAGGTCTCCGCCTCGGGCGGCCTGTCGACGGACCAGATCGAGAAGCTCGTGAAGGAGGCCGAGTCGCACGCCTCCGACGACGCCGAGCGGCGCGCCATGGTCGAGCTGCGCAACACCGGCGAGGGTCTGGTGTACTCGGTCGAGCAGACGCTCGGCATCTACGGCGACAAGCTCGAGACCACCGAGCGCGAAGAGGTCGACGCGGCCCTCGCGCGCGCCAAGAAGGCGCTGCCGGGCAACGATCCCGAGGAGCTCCGGAACTCCGTCGAGGACCTGCAGCAGCTCGCCTACAAGATGACCGAGGCCATGTACGAGCGGATGGACGGCGGGACCGCGGTGAACCCCGGCGCCGCCACCGGCTCGGAGCCGGCCGCCGACGGCGGCGACGAAGAGCTGATCGAGGATTGATTCGCAGCTCCGGACCGCGTCGGGTGAGTCACGGCTCATCCGACTGGGACATTCCGTCACGGCTGGAGCGCGGCGCTTCAGCTGCGATCCGAGCGGAGTGACTCGGGCGAAAACGGTAAGATCCCGCGATGTCGAAGCTCCGGCTCTCGCTCGTGCTCGTGCTCGTGCTCGGCTGCGCCACGCCCGTGGGCATCCGGCGGGCCACCACCAGCGACATCGACCGGCTGCTCGGCCAGAGCGCGCTCACGGGCGATTCGCACAGCGGGCTCTCGGCGCAGTTCCTCGCGCGCCTCGGACTCACGACCCTGTTCGAGGACGATCCACGCGCGGCGCTCGAGAAGCTGCGCGCCGGGCTCGGCGGACCCGACACGCACGAGCGGCTGCTGGCGCTCGCCGAGCTCTGGTTCGAGACCGCGCGCAAGAGCGGCCAGAAGGGCGAGTATCTCGCCGCGGCAGTCTGCGCGTACGCATACGTGTTTCCCGCGACGCCCCCCAGCCCGCCGCCGAGCCCCTATGACCTCCGGGCGAGCCTCGTCCTGCAGATCTACGACCGCGGGATCGCGGAGGGCCTCGCGCTCGCCGAGTCCACGCGCGGCACCGAGCTCGATCCCTCGCCTCGCCAGATCCAGATGCCGTTCGGCACGTTCGTCCTCGAGCCACCGAAGGGAGAGTTCGAGTACGGCGGCTACCACATCGTGCACCCGGTCGCGCTGGGAGATCTCGAGATCCGCGGCCTGCGCAATCGCTACCGCCGGCTCGGGGCCGGAGTCGCGCTCGCCGCGGGCATGGAGCCGGCGCCGGGACGTGAGATCGACCCCTGGCTCCCGCCGCAAGCCAAGATTCCAGTCACTGCCTTCGTGCGCCTCGACGACCTCGCCGCAGATCTGTCTCGCGCGCATGGCGCGCTCGAGTTCTACGACGCGGACGAGACGCCGGCGATCACCGTGGGGTCGGCGGTCGTGCCGCTGGCATCCGACCCGTCGGCCGCGCTCGCGTATCGCTTGGAAGGGGCGCCGGTCTGGGACTTCGAGCTCGCAGGCTTCCGCCGCTCCGATCTCCGCATCGCCGGAGCGACACGAACTCACGGCTTGCTCTTTCTGAACCCGTATCGCCGGGGCCGGATCCCGGTCGTGTTCGTGCACGGAACCCTGTCGAGTCCCGCGCGCTGGGCGGAGATGGCGAACGAGCTGCTCGGTGACCCGCGGATCGCGACGCGCTTCCAGCTCTGGTTCTTCATCTACAACAGCGGCAATCCCGTGCTGTTGTCCTCCGCAGATCTGCGCGAGGCACTCCAGGACGCGGAGCACGCGGTCGACCCCGAGGGGACGGATCCGGCGCTCCGGCAGATGGTCGTCGTGGGCCACAGCCAGGGGGGCCTGCTCACGAAAGCGATGGCCGTGTCGAGCGGCGACGCGTTCTGGAACGTCTGGAGCGACGAGAAGTTCGAGGATGTGAAGCTCAGCCCGGAGACACGCGCGCTGCTCAAACGCGGGATGTTCTTCGAGCCGCTTCCATTCGTGACTCGCGTCATCTTCATCTCGACGCCGCACCACGGCAGCTTCCTGGCCGAGAACTGGCTCGGGATGCTCGCTCGCAAGCTGGTGAACGCACCCGCTTCGCTGGCCAAGTCGTCGCTCGAGCTCGCGACGCTGAGCCAGGACCCGCACGTGTTCCGCAGGCCCTTTCAGCTGCCGACCTCGATCGACAACATGGATTGGTCGAATCCCGGCATGCGCACGCTGGCGGGACTTCCGATCGCGCCGGGCGTGCACGTGAACTCGATCATCCCGGTGAAGAGCGAGCCGATCGAGAGCGGCGACGACGGCGTCGTCCGGTACCAGAGCGCGCACATCGAGCCCGTGGAGTCCGAGCTCGTGGTGCTGGGCTCCGGGCACTCGACCCAGGCGGATCCCGAGACCATCGAGGAGGTGCGCCGGATCCTCTACGAGCACGCCGGCGTCCGCTAGCGGGCTCCGTTCGAGAGGGCGGCCAGGGGTACCCGCCGCGAGCGCTTCAGCTTGCGCCTGCGGATCCCGAACCTAGCCTCTGCCCGCCGCAATGAAGCGCGACTACTACGAAATCCTCGGCGTCTCGCGGGACGTCGGCCCGGACGAGCTCAAGAAGGCCTATCGCAAGCTCGCCCACCAATTCCACCCCGACAAGAATCCGAACAATCCGGAGGCCGAGGGGCGCTTCAAGGAGGCCAGCGAGGCCTACGCAATCCTCTCCGACGACGAGAAGCGCGCGCAGTACGACCGCTTCGGCCACAACGCCTTCGGGGGCGGCGATCCATTCGGCGGCACCGACCCGTTTGCCAGCTTCGGCGACCTGTTCTCGGAGCTGTTCGGCAGCGACATCTTCGGCGGGCGCCGGGGCACGGCCCGGGGCCGGCGCGGCGCCGACCTGCGCTACGACCTCGAGGTCGACTTCTCGGTGGCGGCGCTGGGCGGCGAGGTGCCGCTGCGCATCCCCAAGCACAAGCAGTGCGCCAAGTGCTCGGGCTTGGGCGGCGAGCGCGAGACCTGCCCCCGCTGCCAGGGGCGCGGCCAGATCGCGCTGCAGCAGGGCTTCTTCCGCATCGCCCGCACCTGCGACCGCTGCGGCGGCCTGGGCCAGAGCCTGAAACGCGCGTGCACGGAGTGCCGCGGCAAGGGCCGGCTGGAGACCGTGCAGAGCCTGTCGGTGCGGATCCCCGCCGGCGTCGACACGGGCATCCGCCTGCGGCTCAGCGGCGAGGGCGAGGCGGGCCACGACGGCGGCGGCCCGGGTGACCTGTTCGTGGTGGTGAGCGTGAAGGACCATCCGCTGTTCGAGCGCGACGGCACCGACCTGCACTGCGAGGTGCCGCTCTCGTTCGCGCAGGCGGCGCTGGGCGCCGAGATCGAGGTGCCCAACCTCGAGGGCAAGGAGAAGGTGGTCGTGAAGGCGGGCGCGCAGTCGGGTGACACGATCCGGCTGCGCGGCCAGGGCCTGCCGCGGCTCGGCGGCGGGGCGCGCGGCGACATCGTCGCGCGCCTGTTCGTCGAGGTGCCCACGAAGCTGAACGAAGACCAGCGCAAGCTGCTCGAGGAGTTCGCGCGAATCTCGGGCGACGAAGTGAATCCCCGGCGGCGCGGGTTCCTGGACAAGGTCCGGGACTTGTTCGAATGAGTCGGCGCCGGCTCCGGCTCGCGCTCGGCCTGGCGCTGTTCACGCTGTCGTGCGCCAAGCCCTCGGTCATGCGCAACGGCACCGAGCTGCCCTACGAGGCCGCGGCCGACGCCGATCTGGCGCAGGCGCGCGCGCTGCTCAAGAAGGGCCAGGCCGCGAAGGCCGAGGAGATCCTCACTCACTTCGAGACCGAGCTCGGCCAGAGCAAGCGCGCCGACGAGGCGCTGTTCCTGCTCGGCGAGGCGCAGGCGGCGCGCGGCAAGAAGGAGCAGGCCGCGGCGACCTGGCGCAGGCTGGTCGAGGACTACCCGAAGAGCGACCAGAACGTGACCGCCGCGCTGCGCGCCGCGCAGCTCTACCAGTCACTCGACCGGCCGGCCGACGGCCGCGCGGTGATCGCGCGCGCGAACCAGGACCGCGCCGACGCCGACACGCGCGCCAAGCTCTACCGGCTCGACGCCGACCTGGCGCGCAAGCTCGGTGACTGGTCCGAGGTGGTGCGGGCGCTCGCGCTGGCGCGGCGAGACACGCGCGACCCGAACGACCTGACCGAGATCGACGCCGAGATCTCCGACCTGCTCGAGGTGCGCATGCACGAGCCCGAGCTCGTGGCGCTCGCGCCCAAGCTGCCGCGCGGCCCGGTGTACGACCGCGTGAACCTGGAGATCGCGCGGCGCGCGCTGGCGCGCAGCGACGTGCCCGCGGCGCGGGCTGCGCTCGACGCGCTGCCGCGCCGGCTGTCCGAGGCCGACGAGGCCGAGCGGGCGCTCCTCCTGGCGCGCGCGGCGGACCTGGCGGGCGAGGCGCAGGCGACCCTGGGGCTCGTGCTGCCGCTCTCCGGCCCCTATCAGAGAGTGGGCGAGTCGATCCTGCGCGGGATCACGCTGGGCGCCGGGATCTACGACGAGAAGCCCTCGCAGCTGCACCTTCTGGTGCGCGACTCGGGCGGCGAAGCGGCGCGCGCCGCGGCCGCGGTGACCGAGCTCGCGGGCCAGCACGTGGCGGCCATCATCGGCCCGGTGCGCTCGGCCGAAGCCAGCCAGGCGGTGCCGCAGTCCGAGTCCGCGAAGCTCCCGCTGCTCACCTTCGCGCGCGGCGACGAGGTCGCGGGCCTGGGCGAGTACGTGTTCCGCCTGGGACTCACTCCGGGAGACCAGGCGCCCGAGCTCGTGCGCTGGTGCGCCACGCAGCGCGGCTGCAAGCGCTTCGCGATCCTGTACCCGTCGGACGAGTACGGCACCGCGTTCAAGAACCGCTTCTGGGACGCGGTCGAGGCGCAGGGCGGTTCGGTGGTGGGCGCCGAGAGTTACAAGCCGGGCGCGGTCGATTGGCAGCCCGAGATCAAGCGGCTGGTGGGCCTGGCGGGCCTGCCGCGCGAGACACAGGCGCTGGTCGACGAGCGCAACAAGCTGCGCCGGCACGCGGTCGAGAACGCCGACAAGCTGGCGTCCGCGAAGTTCCAGGGTCTGCCGCCGTTCGTCGACTTCGACGCGGTGTTCATTCCCGATGACGCGCCGAGCGTGGGACTGATCCTGCCGCAGCTACGCTTCTTCGACGTGCGCGACGTGGTGTATCTCGGCGGGAGCGGCTGGAACGACCCGCAGCTGGTCAAGATCGCGGGCCGCGAGGCCACGCGCGCGGTGTTCACCGACGAGTTCTTCGCCGCCAGCGCGCGCCCCGAGGTGGCCGACTTCGTGCGCCGCTATGCCCTGGCCTACGGCGCCACGCCGGACGAATACGCCGCCGAGGGCTACGACGCCGCGGCGCTGCTGCGCTTCGTGCTGGCGGGCGGCGACGCCCCGAGCGGCGAGGTCCTGCGCGATCGGCTGCTGCGCGTGAGTGCCTTTCCTGGCGTGAGCGGGCTCTCGTCGTTCGACTCCACGGGCGGCGCGAAGAAGTCACTCGAGTTCCTGACCGTGAAAGACAACGCCATCATCGCCACCACGCCGCCCGCCGCGCCGCAATAGATCAAGATCGCGGGTGCGCGCGTCGATTCGACCTTCGTGGAAAGCGAAGCCCCCGGCGCGTTCGAGGTCCCTGCCCAGCTCCCGCTCTTGCCCATTCGCGACGCCGTCGTCTTTCCCTCGATGATCCTGCCCTTGTTCGTCGGGCGCGAAGTCTCCGCGCACGCGATCGAGACGGCGATCGAGGGCGACCGCCTGCTGGCGCTCGTGACGCAGCGCGACCCCGAGGTCGACGACCCGGGTCCCGACGACCTGTACGCGGTCGGCGTGGTCGGGATGATCATGCGCATGATGCGCCTGCCCGACGGCCGGCTGAAGGTCCTGGTGCAGGGCCTGTCGAAGATCAAGGTGACTCACTACCTGCGCACCGAGCCGCACATCGACGTGCAGGTCGAGGCGCTGCCCGAGGAGCCCGCGAGCGAGGTCAGCGTCGAGGTCGAGGCGCTGGTGCGCGGCGTGCGCGAGAAGCTCGAGGAGCTCCTGCCGCTGAAGCACCTGCCGCCCGAGATCCTGTCGGTGACCGGCAGCGTGGACGACCCGGGCCGGCTCGCGGACCTGGTGGCCTCGAACCTGCGCCTGCGCGTGGAGGAGGCCCAGGAGATCCTCGAGATCGGCGACTCCGTGCGCCGGCTGCGCAAGATCGACTCACTCCTGCGGCGCGAGATGGCCGTCTCCTCGGTGCAGGCCGAGATCCAGACCGCCGCGCGCGAGGAGCTGTCGCGCTACCAGCGCGAGCAGTTCCTGCGCGAGCAGATGCGCCAGATCCAGGAGGAGCTGGGCGAGGGCGCCGACCGCCGCTCCGAGCAGGACGAGCTGCGCGCCAAGATCGCCGCCAGCGGCATGAACGAGGAGGCGCGCGCCGAGGCCGACCGCCAGCTCGACCGCCTGGCGCGCATGCACCCGGACTCTTCCGAGACCCAGGTGATTCGCAGCTACCTGGAGTGGGTCACCGAGCTGCCCTGGGCCAAGGTCTCGGACGACAATCTCGACCTGGCGCACGCGCGCGAGGTGCTGGAGCGCGACCACGCCTATCTCAACCGCGTGAAGGAGCGGATCCTCGAGTTTCTCGCCGTGCACAAGCTGCGCGGCTCGACCGCGGGCAAGGGCCCCATCCTGTGTCTCGTGGGCCCCCCGGGCGTGGGCAAGACCTCGCTCGGGCGCTCGATCGCGCAGGCCATGGGGCGTGGCTTCGTGCGCATGTCGCTCGGCGGCATGCGCGACGAGGCGGAGATCCGCGGCCACCGCCGCACCTACGTGGGCGCCCTGCCGGGCCGGATCATCCAGGGCATGCGCCAGGCGGGCACGAGCAACCCGATCTTCCTGCTCGACGAGATCGACAAGATCGGCGCCGACTACCGCGGTGACCCGGCGGCGGCGCTGCTCGAGGTGCTCGACCCCGAGCAGAACCACACCTTCCGCGACCACTACCTGAACGTGCCCTACGACCTGTCGAAGACGCTGTTCATCGCCACCGCGAATCTGATCGACCCGATCCCGCGCGCGTTGTTCGACCGCATGGAGGTGATCCGCCTCCCGGGTTACACGCCCGAGGAGAAGGAGGTCATCGCCCGGCGCTATCTCTTGCCGCGCCAGGTCGAGGAGTGCGGACTCACGGCCGACCGCGTGCAGGTCTCACGCGCGGCGGTCCGCGACGTGATTTCGGGCTACACGCAGGAGGCCGGCGTGCGCGGCCTGGAGCGCGAGCTGGGGCGGCTCCTGCGCAAGATCGCCCGGCGCATCGCCGAGGGCGAGACGAAGCACGTGTCGGTCACGCTGCGCAACCTGCGCGCGTCGCTCGGCCCGCCGCCGCTCCTGGGTGAGTCGATCCCGCGTGCCGCCGAAGCCGGCCTGGCGCGCGGCCTGGCCTGGACCGAGACGGGCGGCGAGGTGTTGGTGGTCGAGGCCACCATGGTCCGCGGCCGCGGACTCATCCTCACGGGCCAGCTCGGCGACGTGATGAAGGAGTCGGCGCAGGCGGCCCTGTCCTACGTGCGCTGGCGCGGCACCGAGCTCGGCATCGCCGAGGGCCTGGCCAAGCACGAGATCCACGTGCACGTGCCGGCCGGCGCCACGCCCAAGGACGGCCCGTCGGCGGGCATCACCATGGCGACCGCGATCGTCTCGCTCTTGACCGGCATTCCGGTGCGCTCCGAGTGGACCATGACCGGCGAAGTGACTCTGCGCGGCCGCGTGCTGCCCGTGGGCGGCGTGCGCGAGAAGGTGCTCGCCGCGCAGCGCCGCGGCCTGCGCCACGTGATCCTGCCCGAGGCGAACCAGCACGACCTCGAAGACGTGCCGCCCGAGCTCGCACGCAAGCTCGAGTTCCACTTCGTGCGCACCATGGACGAAGTGCTCGACCTCGCGCTCACCGAGCCGATCCTCGCCAAGCGCCGCCCGCGCCGCGCGCCGGCACGGACCACGCCCGCGATCATCCGGTCTTAGCGCTGTGCGCGCGCCTGCGGCGCTTGCAGTAACCTCGCGCGCGTGGACCCGCGGGCGCTGGGTGAGTTCGGGCTGATCGAAGCGATCCGGAGGAGGGCCGCGCGAGACACGCGCGGCTCGTCGCCCTGGCGCGTGGCGATCGGCGACGATGCCGCGGTGCTGACGCCGCGGGCCGGCGAGGAGCTCGTGCTCACGACCGACGCGCTGGTCGAGGACGTGCATTTCCGCTGGCGATCCAGTGACCCGAGGCGCGTGGGTCACAAGGCGCTGGCCGTGAACCTGTCCGACGTGAGCGCGATGGGCGCGCGGCCGGTCGGATGTCTCTTGACCCTGGCGCTGCCCTCCGGATTGGCGGCGACGAGACTCGAGGGCTTCCTGTCGGGCTTCCTGTCGCTGGCCCGCGCGAGTCGCTGTCCGCT
Source organism: Myxococcota bacterium (assembly GCA_035498015.1). NCBI lineage: Bacteria > Pseudomonadati > Myxococcota > Myxococcota bacterium. The sequence continues at coordinate 2,457 of DATKAO010000220.1, read as the reverse complement.
GGTGGGCGGCGACGTCGTGCGCGCGCGCCAGTTCAGCGCCACGGTGACCGCGATCGGTGCGGTGGCGCGGGGCAGGGCGCTCTTGCGCAGCGCCGCGCGGCCGGGCGAGCGCGTGTTCGTGACCGGCACGCTCGGCGGCGCGGCCGCGGGCCTCGCGCGGCTCGAACGCGGGCGCCTGCGCACGCCGCTCGACCGCCGGCTCGCGCGGCGACAGCAGGCGCCGGAGCCGCGGCTCGCGGCCGGAGCCGCCCTGGTAGAGGCGCGCCTGTCGCGTGCTGCGATCGACATCTCGGACGGCCTGGCGCAGGACCTGGGTCACCTGTGCGAAGAGAGCGGGGTGGGCGCCCGGATCGCGCTCGAGACAGTGCCGGTGATGCGCGGGGCCACGCTCGCGCAGGCGCTGACTGGCGGTGAAGACTACGAGCTGCTGTTCACGGCGAAGAAGTCCGCGCCCAGCGCCGCCGTGCTCGGGCAGCGACTCGGATGTCGCGTGAGCGAGATCGGCGTCATCACCGCCCGGCCCGGCCTCGTGATCACCCGGTCGGGCCGTCCGGTCCAGATGAGCACGAAAGGCTTCCAACACTTCAAGGCGTCTCCGAAAGGCTCCGAGAAGTAGCCAGCGCCCGCATCTTGCTGGGAAAACTGCGCGGGTTGGAAGGCCTCGTGCGTCTCGACCTGTCCCAGAAACTCGTGCTCGGCTTCACCGCGGCCACCGCCGTCGGCGCGGGAATCACTCCCGCGTTGCACCTGCTGGGCGCCCCCGGCTGGGGCGCGTTCTTCGTGGCCATGCTGCTGGGCGTGGGGCTGGGCTGGATCTACGCGGGTCAGCTCACCGCCAACTTCAGGACGCTGCGCGCCTGCACCGACCGGATCAGCCGCGGTGACCTTACCGCGGAGGTCGACATCGAGGCGGGCCGGCGCTTCCCCGACGAGACGGTGGACCTGGCGCGCTCGGTCGACGTGATGCTGCAGAAGCTGCGCGAGCTGGTGGAGCACATCCAGCGCGCGGCCGACGAGGTGGCGCAGAGCTCGCGCGACGTGGCCAGCTCGTCGCAGAGCGTGAACAGCACGAGTCACTCGTTGGGCGCGACCATGGAGGGCGTCGCGTCGGGCGCCACGGCGCAGCAGAAGGACGTGGAGCAGATCCGCGGCCGCGTGCACGACATCGCGGAGTCGCTGCGCGCCAACGCCGAGGCTGCGCGCCGCGCTTCGGCGCTCACCGGCGAGGCCAACCAGCGCTCGACCGCGGGCGTGGAAGTGTCTCGCCGCTCGCAGACCAAGATGCAGAGCCTGTTCGAGAAGATCGAGCAGGCGGGCCACCGGGTGGAGAGCTTCGAGGGCAAGATCCAGTCGGTGCACCGGGTCACCGAGATGATCACCAGCGTCGTCGAGAAGACGCACCTCTTGTCGCTGAACGCCTCGATCGAGGCCGCGCGCGCGGGCGACGCGGGCCGCGGCTTCTCGGTGGTCGCCGAGGAGATCCGCAAGCTGGCCGAGAGCGCGGGCGGCTCGGCCGACCAGATCGAGGCGCTGATCCGCCAGCTCGAGGACGAGTCCAAGCGCATCGCGCAGGAGACGCTGGCCATGCGCGACGACGTGCGCGGCGGGCGCCAGGACCTGGAGGCGATCTTCGCCGCGCTCGAGAAGGTGCAGGGCGCAGTCACCGAGGCCTCGCAGCGCGCCGAGGAGATCACCCGCCACGCGAGCAAGGAAGCCGCGGAGTCGGAGCGCATCGTGGGCGACGTGGAGCGCATCGCGGCGGTCGTGGGCCAGAACGCCAAGGCGGTGAACGAGATGCGCACCGGGCTGGGCGCGCAGACGCGCACGGTCGAGCAGATGGTGCGGCAGGCGGCGCGGCTCTCCGACATGTCGGTGCAGCTGGGCGAAGTCGCGCGCCGGTTCCGGACGAGGTGAGTCGCGATGGAAGTCACGTGGCTGCGCTTCGAGGTCGCCGAGCAGGGCTACGCCCTGCCGCTGGGCGCCGTGATCGAAGTCATGGCCGCGCCGCGGCTGCACCTGATTCCGCGCGTGTCGCTCGAAATGGCCGGCGTCGTGAACCTGCGCGGCGAGCCGTTGCCCGCGGTCGACGGCGGCGCGCTGCTCACGGGCCGCTCGGCGCTGCACCACCGCCACATGCTGGTGCTGGAGCGCGGCAACTTGCGCATGGGGGTGCTGGTCGGCGCGGTGCAGCGCATCGAGCGCGCCCTGCCGCTGGTCGAGCAGAGCGAAGTGACTCACTCGGGCGAGTTGGTCGAGTGGGCGGTCGAAGGTGACAAGGCGCTCGGGCTGGTCGATCCCGAGGGCCTGATCGAGAGGGGAGTGCTCTTGCTGACGGAGCTCCGCAGCAGGGCGGGAGGACAGGAGCCATGGCAAAGCGGGTTCTGATTGCGGACGACGCGGCCTTCATGCGCGAGATGCTCCGCGACATCCTGACGGACGGAGGCTACGAGATCGCGG
>DATKAO010000219.1 GCA_035498015.1 Myxococcota bacterium | reverse complement strand
GACAGGTTCACCGCACGGCGCAGCGTGGCGGGGTCGCGGTTCTCCTTCTCGCACCACTGGTCGAGCACCTTCGACAGGCGCGCGAACTCGGCGGGCGAGGCGTAGGCGGCGTTCCAGCCGTCGGCGTACTTCGCGCACAGGCGCAGGGTCTTCTTCTCGCCCAGCCCGCCCACCCAGATGGGCAGCCGGCGCTGCAGCGGCGCGGGGAGACACGAGGCGTTCTCGACCCGGAAGTGTTTCCCCGCGAACGTGGTGCGGTCCTGCGTGAGCATGCCGCGCACGATCTGCAGTGACTCCTCGAGCATCTCGAAGCGCGTGCCGAGCGGCGGGAAGTCGTAGCCGTAGGCGCGCGCCTCCCACTCGTGCCAGCCGGCGCCCAGGCCCAGGTTGAAGCGGCCGCCCGACAGGTGGTCGAGCGTGGTGGCGGCCTTGGCCAGCGCCGCGGGGTTGCGGTAGCCCGCGTAGAACACGAGACACCCGATGCGCGCACGCTTCGTCTCGGTGGCGAGCGCGCCGAGCAGCGCCACGGCCTCGAAGTGCGGCTGGGTCCCCCCCGCGGGCGGGGCTTCGTAGAAGTGGTCCCAGCACGAGATCCAGTCCAGGCCCGCGGTGTCGAAGCGGCGCCACAGGGCGCGCATCTCGTCGATCTTCAGGTTCTGCTGGCCCAGGTGGGCGCCGAACAGGAGGGCCATGCGCGGATTGTACTCCCGCTGAGCCGAGCGGTTAGTCGGAAGGTGACTCGGACGCCGGCCCGGGCATCGGGGCGTGGGCGAGCGCGTCGGCCTCGCGCGCCGACATGCCGAACGCGCGCAAGAGCAGCACGGCGACCTCGGGTCCGCGCTCGGCGCCGGCCTTGCCCTCGATCACGCTGCGAATGCTCGCGATCACCGTGCCCTGGACCAGGTCGAGCGCCACGTCTTCGTCGGGAATGCGCAGCCGGCGCTTCTTCTGCGCCGCGCGCAAGTCACTCAGCACGCGCGCGCCGGCGCGGCGCGGGAGACTCGAGCCGCTGCCCCAGATGCGCAAGAGCGCCGCGGCCCAGGTCGGATCCTCGACCGCATGCGAGATGAACGCGCGCACGCCGAACGCGAGCCGCAGCGCGGGATCGGTGGTCGCGAAGGTGTGTCCCGCCACGCGCGCCACCAGCCGCTGCACGAGCGGAACCACCGCCGCCTCGAGCAGCTCCTCGCGCGTGCGGAAGTAGTTGTAGAAAGTTCCGTTGGCAACGCCCGCCTCGGCGGTGATCTCCTGGATCGAGAGACCGCCCGTGCCCACGCGCGCGAGCACTCTCAGCGCGGCGTCGAGTAGCTGCTGGCGCGTACGCGCGCGCTTTCCGTGCCGGGGCGTCGCGGCCGGCGCGGCAGCGCGCGGTCGGGAAGATCCGCGGGGCATGCCCGAAACGTAGAAGGAAAGTGAGAGCCACGTCAATATTGACGAAGTTCTCAATTTGAGAGTAGTCTCAACTCCGAGTGACCGGCGAGGAGGGCCAGTGACCGAGCGCTGCGACGTCGCCATCGTCGGTTACGGACCCACGGGTCAGACCTTGGCGATCCTGCTCGCGCAGCGCGGCTGGCGAGTCACGGTGCTCGAGCGCTGGCCGCGGCCTTATCCCATGCCGCGCGCGGTGCACTTCGACCACGAGGTCGCGCGCATCTTCCAGGCCGCCGGCGTCGCCGATGCGCTGCGCGCAATCACCGAGCCGTCGTGGACGAACGAATGGCGCAATGCGGCCGGTGAGACGCTGCTGCGCTTCGGCCAGCCGGGCCACACGAGTCTCTCGGGCTGGCCCGAGAGCAGCATGGTCCACCAGCCCGACCTCGAGGCCGCGCTCGACCGGCGCGCGCGCGCGGTCGGAAACGTGACCGTACATCGGGGCTGCGAGGTCTACGCGCTCGAGCCGGGCGCCGAACGCGTGCGCGTCTGCGCGCGCGACTCCTCGGGTGACACGCGCGAGCTCGAAGCCGCCTGGGTCGTGGGCTGCGACGGCGCCCACAGCTTCGTGCGGCGCTCGATGCGCGTGCCGGTCGAGGACCTGGGTCTCGAGCTCGACTGGCTCGTGGTCGACCTGATCACTGCCGACCCGAGCCCGTGGAGCCCGGTGAACTGGCAGCTCTGTGACCCGCGCCGGCCGGTCATGCTGAGCTCGGGCGGGCCGGGGCGCCGGCGCTTCGAGTTCATGCGGCTCCCGCGCGAGGCGCCCGAGTCGATGCACGACGCGCGCACGGCCTGGGAGCTCGTGGCGCCGTGGGGTCTCGCCGAGTCGAACGCCATCCTCGAGCGCCACGCCGTGTACACCTACCGGGCGCGCTGGGCCGAGACCTGGCGGCGTGGCCGGCTGATCCTGGCGGGCGAGGCCGCGCACCTCATGCCGCTGTTCGCGGCGCAGGGCCTGGGCTCGTGCCTGCGCGACGTGGCCACCCTGGCCTGGAAGCTCGATCTGGTGCTGCGCGGCCGCGCCTCGGAGGCGCTGCTCGACACCTACGGGCAGGAGCGCATTCCGCACGTGCGCTCGCTCATCTCACTCGCGCTGTCGCTGGGCCGCATGATGTGTCTCACCGACCCCGACGAAGCCGCGGCGCGCGACTCACAGCTCACGGCGCTGGTGCGCGCCGGCGAGCGCACGCCGCTGCCTTCGCCGCCGGTCATGGGGCCGGGCAGCGTGCTGCCCGACGACCCCTGCGCGGGCGAGATGTTCCCGCAGGGCCGCGTGCGCCGGCGCGCGGGCCGCGGCGCCGAGGGACTGTTCGACGATCTCGTGGGGCGGGGTTGGGTGCTGCTCGGAGCGGATGGCGACCCGGGCCGGGCGCTCGCTCGTACGGAGCGGGCGGCTTTCGCGTCGCTCGGGGGTGTCACGGCGCACGTGGGCCCGGGTGCGCCGTTCGAAGACCTCGACGGCCGCACCACCCGCTTCTTCGAGCGCACCGGTACGCGCCTGGTCCTGGTGCGCCCCGACTTCCGCGTGTTCGGCACGGGCAAAGGCCCTGCCGAGGCCGCGGGCCTGGTGGCCGCGCTCGAGCGCGAGCTGCGGTCACCGACGGTCGTCGACGACGGCTAGTCCGCGCAGATGAAGGTCAGCGCGACCGAGAGTGACTCGGGCGCGCCCGCCTCGCCGCACTTCTCGCCCGGGCGCAAGGGAGTCTCGAGCTTCCACGCGCCCGCCGGCGGCAGGTCGCGCAGCCCGTAGCTCGGCGCGTCGGGCCCGACCTCGGCCATCTGCGCGGCGTGCAGCACGTGGTAGAAGCGGCCGTCGGTCGAGCGCACCTCGTCGATGCGCAGCCGCGGGTCCCAGGTGCCGGGATCGACGCGCGCAGTCACCCAGATCTTCCCCGGCGAGCAGCCGCTGCCCTCGTCGGACACGGCCCCGCGCACCGTCGAGTCCCCCCTGGGCGCGCTCACCACCTTCACCAGCGCCTCGCCGGTCTTGCTCGCGTAGCCCGAAGTCACCTTCAGGCGGTAGGTCGTGGTGACCTTGGGGTGCACGGTCTTCTGGCCGCTCGCCGCCACGTCGCTCGGCCCGAGCGTCGCGTCGGCCGGCTCGGCGGTGAGCTGACCCGACCCGCTTCCGTCCCAGGTGAGCCGCACCGCGCGGCCCGCGCAAATGCTGTCGGGCTTGGCGCGGATCTCGGCCGTCGCCGCGCAGCCCGAGAGAGCCAGAAGAAGCAGCGAGATCGCCTTCAAATGAGCACCCCCGAGAGGGGATTGTCTCTCGGGGGTGCGGGTGAGAACAGGGGTGATCGGGATTGCTCTGGAGGGAATCGGTCAGCGAGAGGGGGACCCCCCGCTCCTGCTGCGCGCTCCGCCCTGCCACCGCGGAGGGAGCCACGGTGAGCCGGGAATTTCGACCGGGAGGGGAATCACGGTCATTTGTCGGGCGGCAGCGGTGTGCGAGGGGTCCGGCGCCACTACGGGGCTCACGGCTGGGCAGCCTCCGCGCTGCTTGTGCTGGAACTCCCATTGGGCCGCTCGCTGCATGACCGGAAGTTCGGGAACCGGGCACCGATCCGCTGTGAAACGGTTCACAGGAAGCGGCACAGTGTAGCTATGTCGTCCGCCCCCTCGGTCACCCCGGCCATGTCGTCCACCCCCCTGCAGGTCCGCGCGCCGCTCGACGGGCGCTCGGCGCTGGCGAAGGTGGGCGTTTTCGAAGGTCTTTCGAGGCGCGAGCTCGATCTGTTGCACGGCATCACGGGCACCAAACGCCTGCGGCCGCGCGAGGTCCTGTGCCGCAAGGGCGACCCGGGCTCGGCGCTCTACGCGGTGCTGCGCGGCCGCCTGCGCGTGTTCTCGCACGGTGCTGATGCCAAGGAGATCGTGTTTCGATTCCTTGAAGCCGGCGATGTGGTCGGCGAGGTGGCCCTGTTCGACGCCCAGGTCCGCTCGGCCACGGTCGAGGCGGTCGAGGCTTGTGAGCTCTTGAGCCTGCAGCGGCGCGACCTGCTGCCGTTCCTCGAGCAGCAGCCCAAGGTGGCGATCAAGCTCGCGGCCGTGCTGGCGCGCAACCTGCGCGACCTGTCGCAGCGGGTCGAGGACGAGCTGTCGCTCACCATCCCGGCGCGGCTCGCGCGCAAGCTGCTCGCGCTCATGCGCACGCACGGCAACACCGTGCCGGCGGGCACGCGCATCGAGCAACGCCTGCCGCAGCACATCCTGGGCGAGCTCGTCGGGGCCACGCGCGAGAGCGTGAACAAGCAGATGCGGCTCTGGGTCGGCGCGGGCGCGATCGCGGTCGACCGCGGCTTCGTGACCGTGGTCGATCCCAAGGCGCTCGAGGAGACCGCGCGCTTCGGGCCGATCTAGCGACTCACTTCCGGTCGAGCTGCACGATCGAGAACGCGTACAGGTGGTCCATGTCGGCCGGGTGCTCGAGCAAGAGTGACTCGTGCCAGTCCGCGCGGTTCAGCTCGGGGAAGAACACGTCGCCCTCGGGCCGGCCGTACACGCGGGTCAGGTAGATGCGGCGCGCGGCGGGCAGGGCCTCGGCGTAGAGCGTCGCGCCGCCGATCACCAGCACCTCGGGCGCCTCGGCGGCGAGCACGAGCGCGGCGTCGAGCGAGCGCGCGACCTGCACGTTGGGGGCCTGGAACTTCAGGTTGCGCGTAACCACCACGTTGGTGCGGCGCGGCAGCGGGCGGCCGAGTGACTCGTAGGTGCGGCGGCCCATCACCACCGGCTTGCCGAGCGTGGTGCGGCGGAAGTGCGCCAGGTCGTCGGGCAGGCGCCAGGGCAGAGTGCCCTTGTTGCCGATCACGCCATTCTCCGCAACCGCCGCGATCAGCGACAGCACGTTCGCGCTCAGACGGCGATGGGCGCGGCGATCGCCGGGTGGGCGCGGTAGTCCACGAGGCGCACGTCCTCGTAGCGGAAGTCGGCGATCGACTTCACGCCCGGCCGGATCTCGAGCCGCGGCAGCTCGTAGGGCGTCCGCGAGAGCTGCAGGTCCGCCTGCTCCAGGTGATTGAGATACAGGTGCGCGTCGCCCAGCGTGTGCACCAGCTCGCCGGGCCGCAGTCCCGTCGACTCGGCCATCAAGTGAGTCAGGAGCGCGTACGACGCAATGTTGAACGGCACGCCCAGGAAGATGTCGGCGCTGCGCTGGTACACCTGGCACGAGAGCCGGCCCTCGGCCACGTAGAACTGGAACAAGAGGTGACACGGCGGCAGCGCCATGCGCTCGAGCTCACCCACGTTCCAGGCCGAGACCACCAGGCGCCGGGAGTCGGGGTTGCGGCGAATCTCCTCTTCCACGCCGCTGAGCTGGTCGATCACGCGCCCGTCGGCGGCGTGCCAGGCGCGCCACTGTGCGCCGTAGACGGGGCCGAGCTCGCCGTCGGGGTCGGCCCACTCGTCCCAGATCGTGACTCCCACGGCCTGCAGGCTGCGCACGTTGGTCTCGCCGCGGATGAACCAGAACAGCTCGTGGAAGATCGAGCGCAGGTGCAAGCGCTTGGTGGTGAGCGCCGGGAAGCCCTTGGCCAGGTCGTAGCGCGACTGCCAGCCGAACACCGACAGCGTGCCGGTGCCCGTGCGGTCGGCCTTGCGCACGCCGTGGTGGCGCACGTGCCGGAGTAAGTCGAGGTACGCGTCCATCGTCGCTGGCCAAGTTACCACCTCTGCTACGCTGGGCGCGATGTCGATCCTGCTCGTGCGCCACGGCGAGACCGCCTCGAACGCGGCGCGCGTGCTCCAGACGCCCGACATCCCCCTGTCGCCGGTGGGCCTGGCGCAGGCCGAGCGGCTGGGCGCCCGGCTGGCGCGGCTGGGCGTGGCGTCGATCGTGTCGAGCGACTACGCGCGCGCGCGCATGACCGCCGAAAAGGTGCGCGCCGCGACCGGCGCCCCGCTTACGCTCTGGCCCGAGCTGCGCGAGCGCAACTTCGGAACGCTGCGCGGGCGGCCCTACGCGGAGCTCGGCTTCGACCCGTTCGCGCCCGACTACGCGCCGCCCGAGGGCGAGAGCTGGGCGCAGTTCCACGAGCGCACGCAGCAGGCCTGGCCGCGGGTGCTGCGACTTGCGCGCCGGCTGCGCGGGAATCTCGCGGTGATCACGCACGGGCTGGTGGTGCGGGCGTTCGCCGAGCTCGAAATCGGGCTGGGCGGGCTCGAGGCGCCGATGTCGTGGCCGAACACGTCGCTCACGGTCGTGGCGAGCGAGCCGCCGCCGTCGATCGAGGTGTTGAACTGCGTGGAGCACCTCGAGGCGGCGGATTCTGCGCGCGCCGCAGCGGCGGGACGCGCGTAGCGCGCGAGAAACTGCGAGTTCCGGGGCGCGAACTGGGACTTCGTCTGCGCTTTTCCCGACTTTGTCCGTGGGTCAGCGAAAAACGGCGCGATGCGCGAGAAAGTCGTTGACGCGGAAGAGCCGACGTGCTATATTTCGCGCCGCGTTTTGGTTGTTGGCTCGCCTCTCCGGCGGGCCGTTTTTTTTGGCTTCGCCGCTTCCTCGCGCGCGTGAGCCTCCATCCGGTCCGCCAGCTCGGCCGCGAACTCGGCGAAGCGCGCCAGCGGCTCGGGCTCGAAGTCCAGCCAGATCCGCGCGAGCGCGCGCTCGCGCTCCTTGCGCACGGTCTCCATCGCGGCGCGTCCGGCGGCAGTGAGCGAGTAGTGGCGCTGGCGGGCATCGCCCTGGGCGATCTCCACGCCGATCAGCCCCAGGTCGAGGAGCTGGCGGATCACCTTCGAGACCGCCGCCGGCGAGCGTGCGCGGCGGCGCGCGAACAGCGAGGGCATGAAGTCTTCGGCGGCGATCTGCTCGAGCACGCGCCACTGCGCTTCGGAGAGCCCCGCCGACCGGGCGAGCTGCGCGCGCCGCTGCGCGAACGCGTCGGCCAGGCGCTGCAGAGCCGCGACCGCCTCGCGCAGGCTGGAGGAGGGCTTGTCTTTTGTCGCCATGTCGATTATTAACCTAAGTAAATAATCATGCGGAGGCAATCATGAGCGTCGATCTGGACACCTCGATCCAACGCCAATTCGGCGCGGCGGCCGGCAACTACGTCGTGAGCGCCGTGCACTCGGGCGGCCCCACGCTCGACGCGCTGGTGGAGCGCGCCGCGCTCACGGGCACGGAGCGCGTGCTCGACGTGGGCACCGGCGCGGGTCACACGGCCCTGGCCCTGGCGCCGCGCGCGCGCGAGGTGATCGCGCTCGACCTCACCGAGGAGATGCTGGCGGCCGCGGCCGGCCTGGCGCGCGAGCGCGGGCTTTCGAACGTGTGGTTCCGGCGCGGGCGCGCCGAGGCGCTGCCGTTCGCCGACGGCTCGTTCGACGTCGTGACTTCCCGTCTGTGCGCCCACCACTACGCCGACCCCGCTGCCGCGACCCGCGAGGCCGCGCGCGTGCTGCGGCCCGGCGGGCAGTATCTGCTCGTCGACTCGTTCTCGCCCGAAGACCCGGTGCAGGACACCTATCTCAACGCGATCGAAGTTCTGCGCGATCCCTCGCACGTGCGCAACTACCGGCTCTCGGAGTGGTGCGCGATGTTCGACGCGGCGGGCCTCTCGGTCGAGGTCGGCCCGCGCTGGCCGGTGCGGCTCGAGTTCGCTTCCTGGATCGCGCGCATCGGCACGCCCGCGCCGCTGGCCGCAGCGCTGCGGGTGCTGATGGACGCCGCCCCGAGCGAGGTGCGCAGCGCGCTCCAGATCGCGCCCGAGACCGGCCACGACTGGTCGATCCCGATCGGCTTGCTGGCCGGCCGCCGGAGCTAGGCTGGCGCCGTATACTGGGCGCATGATCGACGCGCTGAAGAAAGAGGTGTGCGCCAGCATCGACCGGCTCGCGCGCGAGCTGCTCGACGTGTCGCACGACATCCACGCCCACCCGGAGCTCGCCTTCGAAGAGCGCCACGCCGCGCAGGTGCTGGCCCAGGCCGGCCGCGGGCGCGGGCTCGACGTACACCAGAACGTGTACGGGCTGGAGACCGCGCTCGAGGCGCGGGTCGGCAAGGCGGGGCCCACGGTGGCGCTGCTCTCCGAATACGACGCGCTGCCGGGCATCGGTCACGCCTGCGGTCACAACATCATCGCCACCACGGCGCTGGGCGCGACGCTCGCGCTGGCCGAGCTGGGCGCGCGCCTGCCGGGAGCGGTGCGCTGGCTCGGCACACCGGCCGAGGAGGGCGGCGGCGGCAAGGAGATCATGGCGCGCCGCGGCGCGTTCGACGGCGTCGATGCCGCGCTCATGATCCATCCCGCGGGCGTGAATCTCGCCACCATGCCGTGTCTCGCGATCTCGGAGCTGAAGGCGACCTATCACGGCGTGGCGTCTCACGCGGCGGCCATGCCGGAGCGCGGAGTGAATGCGCTCGACGCGCTGGTCGTGGCCTACCAGGGCGTGGCCGCGCTGCGCCAGCACATCCGCACGACCGAGCGCATCCACGGCATCATCACCGACGGCGGTCAGGCGCCGAACGTGGTGCCCGAGCGCGCGGCCGGCCGCTTCCTGGTGCGCGCCGCGAACCTCGTGGACCTGCGCGCGCTGAAGGAGCGCGTGGCCGGCTGCTTCCGCGCGGGCGCCGAGGCGACGGGCGCGCGGCTCGAGCTGGCCTGGGGCGAGGTCGACTATCTCGACCTCGACACCTCGTGGCCGCTCGCCAACCGCTTCCAGGCCAACGCCGAGTCACTCGGCCGCGCTTTCTTCCCGCTCGACAAGCTGCCCGCGGGCATGCAGGGCTCGACCGACATGGGCAACGTGAGTCACCGCGTGCCCTCGATCCACCCCATGCTCGCCTCGGCGCCTCCGAACGTGTCGATCCACAACGCCGAGTTCGCCAGGTGGGCCGGGTCCGAGATGGGCGACCAGACGGTGCTCGACGGCGCGAAGGCCCTGGCCATGACCGCGCTCGACTTCCTGTGCGACGCGGAGCTGCGCGCCGAGGTGACTCGGGCGTTCGCCGCGAGCCGGGCGGCGCGCGGGACCTAGGCCAGGATCTCGAGCGCGGCCTTCCGGCCCGGCGCGCCCATCACGCCGCCGCCCGGGAAGGTGCTCGCGCCGCACAGCCACAGCCCCGGTACGCGGGTGCGCGCGCGGCGCCGCAGCAGGCGGCCCGGGTGCATGGCGCCGTGGAAGATGTTGCCGCCCGTGAGGCCGAACACGCGCTCCAGGTCCGGTGCGGCCAGCACCTCCATATGCTCGATCGAGGCCGTGAAGCCCGGCGCCAGTGACTCGACCGTGCGCAGCGCGCGCTCGCGGAAGCTCTCGCGCAGCTCGGGCCAGCGCGCGTCGTCGGCGGGCAGGGCCGGCGCGTACTGCGCGAAGATCGAGGCCACGTGTCTTCCGGGCGGCGCCAGGCTCGGGTCGACGGTCGAGGGGATGGTGAGCTCCACGATCGGGACCTCCGGCACGCGGCCAGTGGCGGCCTCCGCGTACGCCCGCTCGATCCCGGCCAGGTCGGTCGGGCCCAGGTGGATCGTGCCCGTGAGGGGCAGGTCGCGCCCGTGCGCGCGGAAGCGCGGCAGCTCGCGCAAGGCCAGGTTCAGCTTCACCACGGGGCTGCGGTAGTCGGCCTGCGGCAGGGCGCGCGCATCGCCGAGCCACTGGGCGGTGCGCGCGGGGTCGGCGTTCGACACCACGAGGTCGGCTTCGAGCGTCTCACCGGTGACCAGAGTCACGCCGCAGGCCCGGCCGCCGCGAGTCAGGATCGACTTCGCCTCGGCGCCGGTCCGGATCTCCGCGCCCGCCGCGCGCGCCGCGGCGGCGAGTGACTCCGCGAGCGCGCCCATGCCGCCGGCCACGTACGCCCAGACCCCGCGCCGGCCGCCGAGCAGGCCCATCACGTGGTGGAACAGCACGTAGCCCGTGCCGCGCGCGGACGGCGGCGCGAAGGCGCCGATGATCGCGTCGGTGGCGAGCGTCGAGCGCAGCGGCTCGGACTCGAACCAACGCTCGAGCAGCGCGCGCGCCGAGCCGAACAGGAGCTCGAGCGAGCTGCGCAGGCCGGGGCCGCGCGCGAGACCGAGCCCGGCGCGTACCAGCGCGGCCCGGCGCGTCGGGCCCGGCTCGTCGAGCAGCGGCTCGAGCGCGCCCGCGATGCCCTCGAGCCAGGCCTCGTAGCGCCGGTACGCCTCGGCGTCCGCGCGCGAGAAACGCTCGATCTGGGCGAAGTCCTCACGCGGGTCTTCGTTGCCCAGCACGAGCGCCCGTCCGTCGGGCAGCGGCGTGATCGACGCCGGCACGCGGGGCAGGAGCCGCAGGCCGTGCTTCGCGAGCTCGAGCTCCTCGGCGATCACCGGCCGGAGCAGCGACAGCACGTACGCGCCGCGAGACACCCGGTAGCCCGGCCACAGCTCCTCGGTCACGCACGCGCCGCCCAGCACGGGCCGGCGCTCGAGCACGGTCACCGCCACCCCCGCGCGCGCGAGATACGCGGCGCAGGTCAGCCCGTTGTGACCACCCCCGACGATGATCGCGCGCCGCCCCACGCGCGCGAGGATAGGACTTCAGGAAGCCGGGCGCAGATAGCAGAGGCCCCCCGTCTTCGCGTACAGCGTGCAGCCCGCGGCCGACGCGCGCGGCTGGTGCTTCGCGCCGACCGGAAAGCGCAGCCAGGCGCCGCGCCCGTGCTCGCCGGACTCGTCCGAGAACGCGCCCTCGAGCACGAACAGCTCCGCGCCCTGCGCATACTCAGTGACTCCGAGGTCGATCCCCGGCGCCCAGCGCACGAGCCGCATCACGTCCGAGAAGCCCGGCTGTGCGTACAGCGGCTTCTCACTCACTCCCGGCTGCGCGCCCGGCCGCCAGGCCAGCGCATTCGTATCGAGCGCCACGTGGCGGCGCTCGCGTCCGGGGAACTGCCGAAGCTTGACGAACAGCGTGCAGCCGGGCCGCGAGAACGGCGCGTGCCGGAAGCCTTCGGGGTTCGCCAGGAACGTGCCTGCCGGCCAGTCACCGTGCTCATCGCTGAACACGCCCTCCAGCACCAGGATCTCTTCGCCCTCCGGATGGTCGTGGGCACGGAAGGTCGATCGGGGCTCGTAGCGCACGACCGACGTGACCTGGCCCGACTCGGGCGGACCCACCAGATGCACGCGCTTGCGCCAGACCGTGCCGCTGGGGCTGCGGCTCCAGTCCATCGCCGCGGTGTCGGCCGACTCCAGAAGCGACAGGTCGCCGCGGATCGACTCACTCATGAGGACTCGATGCCCGCGCCGGCGCTGGCGTTTCGCGCGTTCAGCGCTTCGGCTTGTCTTCGCCGTCGAGGCCCGCCAGACACTCGCGCGCCGCGCGGGCGCACGACAGGTAGAAGCTGCGCACGACCGCGGAGCGCTCGCCGATCGCCAGCGCCTCGCACAGCTCGGCCTCGGTCTGCCAGGCTTCGGCGTCGCCGGGGTCGGCCTGGCGCAGCATCACGGCGAGGTGCAGCGCGCGTCGCGCCTCGCCGCCGATGAACAGCTTGCCCACGCGGTCGAGGATCGCGTCGCGGCCCGCGAGCGCGATCACGTCGCGCGCGACCTGGCCGCGCGGCGCGGGGATCAGCTCGGCGGGGTTGCCGCCCCACCAGCCCGCGTAGGCGCGCAGCACGTCGCGCACCACGAACTGCGTGCAGCCGCTGGTCTCGGCGAGATAGGGCTTGCTGGCCAGGCTCGGGGGCAGCTGGATGCCCGCCTCGACGATCTCGTCGGGCCACATGCCCTCGTTCAGTCTCTCGACCACCGCGTCGTGGAGCGAGCGCAGCGCGCGCGCGGTCTCGGTCATGACTTCGAGCGCCTGGTCACCCTGCAAGAGCTCCCCGTGACCGGGCAGCACCCAGTTCGGCCGGTGCGCGGCCACCGTGTCGAGCGCCTGCGCCCAGCCCAGTGTGTAGCGCTGGGTCTTGTTCGGGTGACCCGTATTCGGGAGTGACCCGATCAACAGGTCGCCCACGAACGCCACGCGCCGGTCGGGCAGCCACACCCAGGTGGCGTCGTCGGTCTCCGCGGTCGCGTGGTAGAGCTCGACGCGCTCGCCCGCGAGCTCGAAGTCGTCTCGGTCGCGGTATGTCCGGTCGGGCGGAACCAGGCCGCGCGGGAAGGTGTTCATGCCTTGCGGCAGCCGGAGCTGCTTCCGGTTCACTTCGTTGTTCCAGCGCCAGGTGCGCTGGTAGCGCATGAGTCGCGCGAGCACGTTCTCGTGCGCCCACACGGTCGGGCGCGGGCGGCCGCGCGAGCGCGCTTCCTGCACGAAGGTCGACGCGCCACCCACGTGGTCGACGTGGCCGTGCGTGTAGATGATGTGCTGGACCGGCTCGTCCGACGCGCGGCGCAGCGCCTCGATGATCTTGGTGCCGGACTGGAGTGACCCGGTGTCTACCGCGAGCGCGGCGCCATTGCCCCACACGAGGCCGACGTTCGACGGTCCGTACACCAGCCCGACGCCGTCGCACACGGTCTCGAGCGTGCCGAACCGCGAAGGGTCGAGGACATCATCGAGCTTCTGCACGCGAGAGGACTCCCAGCGCGGCGCTATCCAGAGGACTTGTCGGATAGGGAGGGGCTGGGGTTCAGTCGACGCGCAGCGGGCGCGCGCCGGTCTCGCCGTTCTGCGTGGGACTCACTTCGGTCGGGGCGGCGCCTTCGCGGAACGGCATGAAGATGGCGTTCTCGTCGCCGGTTGGCGCGAGGAGTCCCGTGGCGCGGTCGACGCGCGCGAACACCACGCCTTCGGGCACCGGGAACTCCTGCACGGGCCGGTCGGCGAGCGCGCCCTTCATGTAGTCGAGGAAGACCGGCGCCGCGGCGCGGCCGCCCGTCTCGTTCTTGCCCAGGTTGCGCGCGCTGTCGTAGCCGATCCAGACACCCGCGGCGAGCTCGGGCGTGAAGCCGATGAACCACGCGTCGTGCAGGTCGTTGGTCGTGCCGGTCTTTCCTGCCACGGGCCGGCCCAGCGCCTTCACCTTGGTGCCCGTGCCCTCGTCGACCACGGCGCGCAGCATGTCGGTCATGAGATACGCGTCGACCGGGTCGAGGTGGAAGCCTTCGGGCAGCCCGGGCGCGTCTTTGGTCTCGACCTGCGCGCGCAGCTTCTCCATGACTTTGTCGAGGTCGGCGTCGGACGGGCCGGAGCTCTCCTCGCCGCCCTGTCCGACGGGCGGAGTCAGCGGCTCCTTCTGGCCCGCGAGCAGGTGCACGTTCTCGGCCAGCACCTTGCCGGTGCGGTCGCGCACCTCGAGCACGAACACCGGGTCGATCACTTTGCCGCCGGTGGCGAACGCGGTGTAGGCGCGCACCAGCTCCGCCAGGGTGACTTCGCTGTTGCCCAGCGCGAGGCCCAGGTTCATCTCCATGGGTGACTCGATGCCGAGCGCCTTGGCCATGCCCTGCACGGGCGCCAGGCCGATCTGCGACAGCACCCTGATCGTGGCCGCGTTGCGCGACTTGGCGAGCGCCGTGCGCAGGGTGATCGGGCCGTAGAAGTCCTCGGTGTAGTTCTCGGGCTTCCACTCCTGGCCGCTCGAGTCGTCGTCGTAGACCACCGCCGTGTCGTGCACGATCGTGGCGCCGGTGAAGCCGCGCGTGAGCGCGGCGGCGTACACGATCGGCTTGAACGCCGAGCCGGGCTGGCGCTTCGACTGCAGCGCGCGGTCGAACTCACTCGAGGCGAAGCTGTAGCCGCCGACCACGGTCTTGAGCTCGCCCTTCTCCAGGTCCACCGAGAGCATCGCGCCCTCCGCGAGCGGCTTCTGGTAGAGCACCCAGCCCTTGCCGTTGGCCGACTTCTCGAGCTGCACCAGGTCGCCCTTGTGCAGCGCCTGACTCACCTTGCTGACGCGCGGGGAGATGCCGTCGCGGTTCACGTCGGGCGCGCCGGCCCAGCTCACGTCGGAGAGAGCCAGCAGGGCGCGGTCGGTCGGGGCGGGGCCCGTCGCGAGAGTCACCTTCTGCGCCGCGTCGTCGAGCGCGACCACGAGGCCCTGGTACAGGTCCTCCTCGGCCGGCTCGCGCGGCGCGGAGTTGGTCTTGCCGATCTCCTCCTCGAGCGCCGCCCACTCCTTCTCGGGCACGTTCTTCAGCGGCCCGCGGTAGCCCATGCGCCGGTCGTGGTCGCGCAGGCCCCGGCGGATGGCCTTCCAGGCCTCGATCTGCTGGCGCACGTCGAGCGTCGTGTGGACGGTGAGTCCGCCGGTCAGCACCTCGTCGCCGCCGAAGCGGTCCATCAGGAAGCGGCGCACCTCTTCCACGAAGAACGCGGTCGCCGAGTCGCGCTCCTGCCAGTGAGTCTTGGCGTAGACCAGCGGCTGCGCGGCCCAGTACTCGCGCTGGTCGGGCTGCAGGAAGCCCTGCTTCACCATGCGGCTCAGCACCTCGAGCTGCTTCTTGTGCGCGGTCTCCGGGTCGGCGTGCGGGTTCCACTCGGCGGGCCGCGGCACCAGCCCCGCGATCACCGCCGCCTCGTGCACTTGCAGGTCGCGCGCCGACTTCCCGAAGTAAGTCTGCGCCGCAGCCTCGATGCCGTACGCGCCGGCGCCGAAGTAGATCTGGTTGAGATACAGATAGAGGATGTCGTTCTTGCTGAGCTTCTGCTCGATGCGGCGCGCCAGCACCATGTCCTTCAGCTTGCGCCGGTAAGTCCGCTCGGGAGTCAGCAGGAACGTCTTCGCCACCTGCTGCGTGATCGTGCTCGCGCCCTGCGTGTGGCCCTCGAACATGTTCTTCCACAGCGCGCGCAGGATGCCCCCGTAGTCCAGGCCCGTGTGCTCGTAGAACGAGCCGTCCTCGGCGGCGATGAACGCCTCGACGACGGGCTTGGGCACCTGCTCGATCGGGATGATCACGCGCCGTTCCTTGGCGAAGCTGGCGACCTCGTTCCCGTCGACGTCGAGCACGCGCGTGATCAGGTTCGGGTGGTAGTCCTCGAGCTTGTTGATCTCGGGCAGATCCGAGAGGATCGTCACGTAGAACAGCGCCAGGCCGATGCCCGCCATGAGCGCGGCGAACACGGCGAGCGCGACAGCGATCTTGGCCAGCCGTCTCAAGCGTAGTTCCTCGCCGACGGGGTCGCGTACTTCACGCTGCCGCGCAGCCTACCTCACGCCCTCGCGCTTTGACAGTCTGCGACGAGCGACCCTAGCATCCGCCGCATGCGGCACCTCTTTATCGTCGATCCGCTGCGCGGGTTGAGCCCCGACGCCGACACCAGCGTCATGTTCATGCGCGAAGCGGCGCGCCGCGGTCACGACGTGGCGACGTGCGACGTCAGTGAGCTTTCCGTCGGGCCCGGCGGCCTGGCGTGGGCGAGCTGGGTCGAGACACGCGTGCGCGAGTCGCGCGACTGGTACGAGGTGGGCGGCGCGGGCCGGGGGTCGCTGGGCCAGTTCGACGTGGTCTGGATGCGGAAAGACCCGCCGTACGACCTGAACTACTTCTTCACCACCCACATACTCGACCTGGTGCCGCCCACCACCCTGGTGGTGAACGCGCCGCGCGGCCTGCGCGAGGTGACCGAGAAGCTCTTCATCCTGCGCTTCCCCGACGTCTGTCCGGAGAGTCTGGTGAGTCGCAGCATTCGCGAGCTGCTGGCCTTCCGGGACCAGCTCGGCGGCGAGATGATCATCAAGCCGCTCGACGGCTGCGGCGGTGCTGGCGTGTTCCATCTCACCAAAGACGACCGGAACGTGCAGGCGCTGCTCGAGCTGGGCACGAAGAGCGGCACCGCCTACCAGATCGCCCAACGCTACATCCCCGAGGTGCGGGCGGGCGACAAGCGCATCATCGTGGTCGAGGGCGAGCCCGTGGGCGCGGTGCTGCGCGTGCCGCAGCACTACGAGTCGCGCGCCAACTTCCACGTGGGCGGCACCGCCGCGAAGACCGCCGTGACGCCGCGCGAGCGCGAGATCTGCGCGCGCATCGGACCGGCGCTGCGTGAGCACGGCATCGTGTTCGCGGGCATCGACGTGATCGGGGACTGGCTCACCGAGATCAACGTGACCAGCCCGACGGGCATCCAGGAGATCAACCGGCTCGACGGCGTGCGCCTCGAAAAGACCGTGCTCGACGCGGTCGAGCGGCGCTTCGCTGCGCGCCCGAAGAACTGAAGCCGGGCAAAGGGGGACGCTCATGGGAATCGATCCAGTTCTGCTCAGAGACCAGTGCCGCCGGACGCTCGGCCGCAGCGACTTCCCGGAGCTGGGCCGGCGCATCGAGGGCAAGGTGCGCGACTGCTACGTGAAGGGCGACAAGCGCTACCTGATCGCGAGCGACCGGGTGAGCTGCTTCGACGTGGTCGTCGGCACGATCCCGTTCAAGGGCCAGGTGCTGAACCAGCTGGCGGCGTTCTGGTTCGAGAAGACCCAGGGCGTGGCGCCCAACCACGTGCTCGAGGTTCCCGACCCCATGGTCACGATCGGGCGCGAGTGCACTCCGGTTCCGATCGAGTTCGTGTTCCGCGCCTATCTGACGGGCGCGACGAGCACGTCGATCTGGCGCGCCTACGACGCCGGCGAGCGCCTGTACTGCGGCCACCGCCTGCCCGACGGCATGCGCAAGCACCAGAAGCTGCCCGTCGCGCTGCTCACACCGACGACCAAGGCCGAGCACGGCGAGCACGACCAGCTGACCTCGCGCGAGGAGCTGATCGCGCGCGGTGTGATCTCCGCCACCAAATACGACCAGGCGGAGGCCATGCTCGCGCGCCTGTTCGCGGCGGGTCAGGCGTGGGCGGCGACACGCGGGCTGATCCTCGTCGACACGAAGTACGAGCTCGGCACCGACGCTGCGGGTGACTTCGTGGTGATCGACGAGATCCACACGCCCGACTCGTCGCGCTACTGGTACGCCGACGGCTACGCCGAGGCGTTCAGTCAGGGCACCGACCCCAAGTCGCTCGACAAGGAGTACGTGCGACGCTGGCTGCAGGAGCGCGGCTATCACGGCGAGGGCACGCCACCGACGCTGCCCGACGAGGTCCGCTGCGAGGCCGCGCAGCGTTACATCGAGACCTACGAGCGCATCACCGGGCGTGTCTTCGAGCCCGCCACCGACGAGCCGACCCAGCGAATCCGTCGACGTCTCTCTCTGGTGTAGGGCGTCACCGACGAGAAAAAGTGCAACTTATCGCCGTTGCCCCCTTTACAACGTCGGAATTCGTTCCATCCTTTGCGCGGTTCGTTCGACACAGCGTCGGACGGAACGAATTTGTGTGGGGGGACATGATGGCAATGAAGATCGCAGAGACCGGAGTGAGGCGTGAGTCCGGTTACCTGTACTACCTGGACAAGCAAGGCGATGTGTCACGCGTCGTCATGGCGCGCGGTGGCGGACGCCACGCCCGCACGCGCCCCGAGAAAGTCGCCCGCGCCGGCGTGAAGCGCGAAGACGGCTTCCTGTATTTCATCGACAAGTCGGGCGACGTGTGTCGCACGAAGATGGCCCGGCGCGGCGGCGGGACCCGCAAGGCCCGACCCGGCCGGCGCGCGACCCGCAAGGCCCGGACCACCGCCAAGAAGAGCACGCGCCGCGGCGCGACGGCGCGCAGGCGCGCCGCGCGCACCACGCGACGCCGCGGCTGATTCGATCGGCGTTCTCCGTCTGACATCGAGAGGTTGGACGTAGAGGCTGGGGGGCAGCGCCATGGAAGCTGCCTCCCAGCCTTTCTTATTTGGCGGCGTGGCCACGGGCGGCCGTGCCCTGCCTCCTTCGCTCGCCTGCGGCTCGCTGCGCGCTTCGCTTGCGTATCTGGCGGCGTGGCCACGGGCGGCCGTGGCCTGCCTCCTTCGCTCGCCTGCGGCTCGCTCACCGGCGGATCTGGCTCCGCAAGCACGTTTGCTGGAGCAAGGCCCTTCCAATCGAGTCACTCGCTGGGCTAGGCTCGACGCGTGGGGCTGAGGCTCTCGACGGGGGTGGTCGAGACCCCGCTCGGTCAGATCCGCGCCGCGGTCACCGAGTCGGGTGTCGTGCGGATCGCCTTGCCGCGCTCGAGCGGATCGGGCTTCGCAGGCTGGCTGCGCAGCGTGTACGCCGACGCCGAGCGCGTGCCCTGGCTGCCGCTGCTCGACAAGCTGGCGCTGGAGCTGGCGGAGTACTTCGCGGGCAAGCGGCGCGAGTTCTCGCTGGCCGTCGAGCCGCGCGGCACGGACTTCCAGTGCGCGGTGTGGCGCGAGATCGCGGCGATTCCGTACGGCGCGACGCTCACGTACGCCGAGATCGCGCGCGGCGCGGGCCGCCCGGCGGCGGTGCGCGCCGCCGGGACCGCGACCGGGGCGAACCCGATCCCGATCCTGATTCCCTGCCACCGCGTGATCGCCGCGCACGGCAAGCTCGGGGGCTTCTCGGGCGGGCTCGACGCGAAGCGGCGGCTTTTGGCGCTGGAGAAGGCCGCCACCGCCGAGTTGGTCTGACTGCCGCTCGGCTCTCAGACCCGCTCGAGCGCCTGCTCGAGGTCTCGGAGCAAGTCGTCCGCGTCCTCGATGCCGCACGAGAAGCGCACCAGGTTGTCGCGGATGCCGAGCTGCGCGCGCTCGGCCGGGGTCTTGTCCCAGTACGAGATCACCGTGGGCTGCTCCACGAGTGACTCCACGCCGCCCATGCTGGGGGCGATGTAGGGCACGCGCAGCGCGTCGATCAGCTTCGACGCGCCCTCGAGCCCGCCGCGCACCTCGAAGCTGACCATGCCGCCGAAGCCGTTGCGCATCTGGCGCTTGGCGACCGCGTGATCGGGATGACTGGGCAGGCCGGGGTAGTGCACGCGCTCGATCTTGTCGTGCTGCTCGAGGAAGCGCGCGATCGCCGCCGCGTTCTCGTTGGCGCGCGCGACGCGCAGCGAGAGCGTCTTCATGCCGCGCAGCACGAGATAGGCGGCGTGCGGATCGATCACGCCGCCCAGCACGCCGTGCAGCTCGCGGATCGGGCGGATGAACGCCTCCTTGCCCACGAGCGCGCCCGCGAGCACGTCGTTGTGACCCGCGAGATACTTCGTGGCCGAGTGCAGCACCAGGTCCGCGCCCAGCGCCAGCGCCTGCTGGTTCATGGGCGTGGCCAGGGTCGAGTCGATCACCACGATCGTGCCGGCGGCACGGCAGCGCTCCGCGACCGCGGCCACGTCGACGCAGCGCAAGTAGGGGTTGGTCGGTGACTCGGAGAAGAACAGGTTCGCGCCGTCGGCCACCGCGCGCTCGAGCGCCGCGAGGTCGGCCGGGTCGATCACCGTGCAGCGCACGCCCATCTTCGGCATGAGCGTCTGCATGAACTGCCGCGTGCGCCGGTAGCAGTCGTGCGTGGTGACCACGTGACCGTCCTGCGGCACGAGCGCGAGCAGCATGGTGGTCACGGAGTTCATGCCCGACGCCGAGACCACGCAGTCGGCGCCGCCCTCGAGCTCGCACAGCTTGACCTCGACCGCGCGCGTGGTCGGGTTGCCGTAGCGCCCGTACTCGAAGCTCGGGTGGCGGCCCTCCTGGTAGGCGATCACTTCCTGCGTGTCGCGGAACCAGAACGCCGCGGTCTGCACGATCGGCGTGGTGAGCGAATCGGTGACACGCGCGCGTGTCACCCGCTCGCCGGCGTGAACGGCCTGCGTCGACGGGCCGCTCTTGTCGCCCTTTCTGCTCATACGGGGCGGCCGAGGTTACTCCCGGTCGGGGAGTGGGTCAAACCCAGGGCCTCGCGGCGCGCGCGCCAGCGCGCTTCGAACGCGTCGCGCACGTCGCGGCCGATGCGCAGCTTGCCGCCGCGGCCGCGACCCAGCTCGACGTCCGGGCGGTCGTCGCCGTGGAAGTCGCTGCCGCCGGTCTCGAGCAGGCCGTGCGCAGCGGCGATGCGGCGCAGACGGCGCGTGACCGTGGACTTGTGACTCGGGTGCCAGACCTCGATCCCGTCCAGGCCAAACGGCACGAGCCGCTCGATGAACGCAGCCACGCCGCCCGGCGCGTCGATGCCGGCGGAGAGCGGCGGGTGCGCGAGCACCGCCACGCCGCCGGCCGCGTGCACCAGCGCGATCGCGGCCTGCGCCGAGAGCTCGGGGTTGGGCTCGTACGCCGGGCGCCCGCGCCGCAGCCAGCGCGCGAACGCCTCGTCGCTGTCGCGCACCGCGCCGGCCGCGACCAGCGCGCGCGCCACGTGCGGCCGACCGAGCGACGCGCCGGCGGCGGCCTGCGCCTCGACCGCGGCCAGCGTGATCGCCACGCCCGCGGCCTGCAAGTGACTCACGATGCGCGCGGCGCGGCCGATGCGGCCGTGGCGCAGCTCGACCAGGCGCGCGCGCAGCTCGGCGTGTGCGTCGTCGATGCCCAGCCCGAGGATGTGCATGGCGCGCGTGCCCTCGGCCTCGTTCACCGACAGCTCGATCCCGCCCAGCACCTCGATGCCGAGTCTCTCGCCCTCGGCGCGCGCCTCGGCGATGCCGTCCACGGCGTCGTGGTCGGTGAGCGCGAAGCCGCTGACTCCGTTCTTCTCGGCGCGCCGCACCAGCTCCGTCGGCGACAGACTGCCGTCGGATACCGTGGTGTGCGAGTGGAAATCGAAGCGCTCGCTCACGGCGCGCCGCCCTTCGCCCAGGCCGTGACTCGCTCGAGGAACGATCCGCGCACGTCGGCGCTGCGCGCGTCGACCGCCCAGGCGGCCGCGCCGCCCTCGGCGCGCGCCCGGATGCGGCCGCGCTCGGCGCCTTCGCGGTCGCACACCTCCAGCGTCTTGGGCGCGAAGCCGAACCAGTCGGGCGCCGCGGCGGCGGTGACTGCGCTGGGGTCGTGCAAGAGCGCCCGGTCCTGGCCCGAGAGCGACTTCTCGGCGTCGCACAGCCCGCGCAAGAGCGCCGCCAGCGCGCGACCGCGCGCCGTGTCGGGGAATGCGTGCCCCGCGATCTCGGCGCCGGAGAGCTGGATGCGCGTGGTGACTTCGAGCCCCACGACCCGCAGCCGCACGCCCGACGCCAGCAACAGCCGCAGCGCGCGCGGATCGGCGTAGGCGTTGTACTCGGCCTTGGCGGTGACGTTGCCGGCGCCCAGCGTGCCGCCCATCCACAGCACCTCGGCGTTCGCGAACAGCTTCGGGTCTTCGATCGCCAGCGTCGCCACGTTGGTGAGCGGTCCGAGCGCGATCACGGCCTCGACGCCGCGCGACACCAGACTGTGTCGCAGCACGTCGCGCGCGGGCGCGAGCTCCGCGTCGGCCACCGGCGGCAGCGGCGCGCCGCGCCGGCCGTCGCGGCCGTGGAAGTGCGCCGCGTCGATCGGCGTCAGCGCGAGCGGGGCGAACGCGCCCACCCCCAGCGGCAGCTCGCGCCCGGCCAGGGCGCAGAAGCGCCGCGCGTTGGCGGTCACGATCGGCAGCGCCGCGTTGCCCGCCACCGTGGTGAGTGCGCACACCTCGAGCTCCGGCGAGGCGAAGGCCAGCGCGAGCGCCAGCAGGTCGTCGATGCCGGGGTCGGTGTCGATGTGGACGCGCCGCGCGCTCACTGGGGCGCGTTCTCCTGCTCCGGCGACTCACCCGCCTCTTCGAGCTTGTTCTCGAGGATCAGCCGCCGGCGCTTCTGGTACTCGGGCTCGGTGATCGAGCCGTTCGCGCGGTCCTCGTCGGCGTGGTCGAGCGCGCGTACCTGCGCGTCGGAGAGACCGGGCGGGCGGTCCTGGTGGGCCAGCGGCTGCTTGCCGGCGCCCGCGGGCGGCATGTTCTCGTTGGGCATCTCCATCAGCACGGTGCGCTTCTTCACGCGGCCTTCGCGGTCCTTCATGGTGATGGGCCGGCGGAAGGTGTCGTCGCGCCACGCCACGGTGACTCCGCGCGTGCCGAACTTCGAGATCGAGTCGCTGGTGATGATCGTGTAGCGCGGCGCCAGGGTGGGCAGGTCCGACGGGATCTCGTAGTCGCGGAAGCTGACCTTCGAACCCTCCTTCTCGAGCGGGTCCTCCACATTCATGAATTCGATGCGCATGGCGTCGCCTTCGATGTGCAGGCGGAACGAAGTCACTCGGTCGTCGCTGAAGATCCCGAGCCGCCGGTCCATGGGGAACGAGGCGGCCGCAACCTCGTCGTCGGGCGTGGCCTTCGCGAGCGCCTTCGCGATGCCCGCCGCCAGGTCGTACAAGTGCTCGGAGCGGATCATCGGCTTGCGCTCCTTGTCGTTGTTCTCGAAGGTCAGGCTGCCCAGGATGTGCGCGATGCGCACGTCGGCGATCGTCGCCGGGTGCGCGTAGCCGCGCGGAATCACCTGGCCGCCCTGCTCGCGCCGCTGCAGCTCGACGCGCACCTGCGGGTTGTCGTAGACGCGGTCGCGGACGAGCTTCGGCCCGCAGCCCGCCAGCACGAGCGCGGCCAGCGCCGCGCAGGCGACACCGATCCGTGTAGGCCGCGCCATCTATTCCATCTCGCTCTTGAGCTGCCGCGAGCGCAGCTCCGACGCCGCCTCGAACGGGTTCTTGCCCTCGTAGAGCGACAGATACACGCCGCTCGTGATCGGCATGTCGACGCCCAGCTTCTGTGCCAGCTCGTAGGCGGACTTCGCCGTGCGCACGCCCTCGGCCACCTGGGTGAGTCCCGCGAGCACCGCGGGCACCGGGCGCCCGCGGCCGATCTCGAGCCCCACCTGGCGGTTGCGCGACAGGTCGCCGGTGCAGGTCAGCACCAGGTCACCCACGCCCGAGAGCCCGAGGAAGGTGACCGGGTTCGCGCCCATGGCCACGCCGAGCCGCGTCATCTCGGCCAGGCCGCGCGTGATCAGCGCCGCGCGCGAGTTCAGCCCCGACTCCATGCCGTCGGCCACGCCGACCGCAATCGCAATCACGTTCTTCAGCGCGCCGCCGAGCTCCACCCCGATCACGTCGGAGTTGGTGTAGCAGCGGAACAGCGGCGACGAGATCAGCGACTGGGCGGCCACGGCATAGGTCTCGTTGCGCGCGGCCAGCGCCACCGCCGTCGGCCGGCGCTCGGCGATCTCGCGCGCGAAGCTCGGCCCCGACAGGAAGCACAGCCGCTCGTGCATCCGGGCGGGCAGGACCTCCATCAGCACGTCGGAGCACAGCTTCCCGGTGCCGACCTCGATCCCCTTCGAGGCCGAGACCACGAGCGCGTCGTGCCGGAGCAGCCGATGAGCCGGCTCCCACACTTCCCGGACCGCATGGCTCGGCACGACCGAGATCACGAGCTCTTTGTCGGCCAGCGCATCGCCCAGCGACGCGGTCGCGTGCACGTTCTTGGGCAGCACGAAGTCGGTGAGGTAGCGCGGGTTGCGCCGGTGCTTCTCGATCGCGCTCGCGATGTGGGTGTCGCGGGCCCACAGGTCGACCGCGAAGCCGCGCTCGGCGAGCAGGATCGACAGGCAGGTGCCGAAGCTGCCCGCGCCCAACACGGCCGCGCGCACCGGATTTTCCGCACTCATCTTTGAACCATACACGCGGCCCCGAACGGTTGACAGGGTGGTAGGCGCCTTCTACGCTTGCCCCGCCTTTTTCCAGGAAATACGGGCACTTTCGAGTGCTTTGACCGGGCTTCGAGCAACGGGCTTTGGTGGGGGTCGCCATGGGAGAGTACGCGGGTCTCGGACTCTTCGTATTGCTCGGCTCCCTCGCGGTCGGAACCTTCCTGTTTCTCACCAGCGTGCTCGGGCCGAAGCTCGAGTTCAGCGAGAAACAGGAGCCGTTCGAGTGCGGCGAGCACCAGCTCGGCTCACCGAACCAGCGCTTCTCGATCAAGTTCTACATGGTCGCGGTGTCGTTCATCATCTTCGACGTCGAGGTGGTGTTCCTGTTCCCGTGGGCCGTGGTGTTCAAGGACTTCGGCTTCTACGGCCTCGCCGTGATGACTCCCTTCCTGGCGGTGCTGGCCGTCGGCCTGGCGTACGAGTGGCTGCGCGGCGGGCTCGAGTGGGAGTGAGTCGTTGAGGGCCGAGACACGCGCGCAGATCGAAGCGCTGTTCGAGCGCTACCCGCAGAAGCGCGGCGCGCTCCTGCCCGCGATCTATCTCGTGCAGGCCGAGAAGGGCTTCGTCGACGACGCGGGCACGCGCGAGCTCGCCGAGCTGTTCGAGCTCAAGCCCGTCGAGGTCCACGAGGTGCTGTCGTTCTACAACATGTTCTACACGGAGCCGCAGGGCCGGCACCACGTGTACGTGTGCACCAACGTGCCCTGCAGCCTGCGCGGGGCTCGCTCGCTCCTGCGCGGGCTCGAGGCGTATCTCGGCGTGCACGCGGGTCAGACGACGCAGGACGGCCGCATCACGATCGGACACGAAGAGTGTCTCGGGTCGTGCGGCACGGCGCCGGTGCTGCGCATCGACGGCGTGTACCACGAGAACGTCGACTTCGCGGACGCCCGCCGCCTCGTCGACGCGCTGGAGTAGGGCGTGCAGAAAGAGCCGTACGTCAAGAACTACCTGTCCGAGCACTACGGCGAAGACAGCTACCAGACGCTGTCGGGCTACGAAGACGCCGGCGGCTTCGCGGGCCTGAAGAAAGCGCTGTCACTCGCGCCCGAGGAAGTCACCGAGCAGGTGAAGGCGGCCGGCCTGCGCGGGCGCGGCGGCGCGGGCTTCGCCACCGGCTTGAAGTGGAGCTTCATGCCGAAGACGAGCGACCGCATGAAGGTCATCGTCATCAACGGCGACGAATCGGAGCCCGGCTCGTTCAAGGACCGCATGATCATGGAGCGCGGTCCGTTCCAGATCCTCGAGGGCATCCTGATCGGCGCCTGGGCCATGGGCGCCAAGCGCTCGTACATCTACGTGCGCGGCGAGTACGCCGAGCCGATCCGCGTGCTCGAGGCCGCCGTCGGAGAGCTGCGCGCCAAGAAGTATCTCGGCAAGGCCGTGATGGGCAAGAAGGGCTTCGAGCACGAGATCGTGGTGCACTCCGGCGCCGGCGCGTACATCTGCGGCGAGGAGACCGGGCTGCTCGAGTCACTCGAGGGCAAGAAGGGCCAGCCGCGCAAGAAGCCGCCGTTCCCGGCGCAGCACGGCGCCTTCGGCCTGCCCACCACGGTGAACAACGTGGAGACCTTCGCGCACGTGCCGTTCATCCTGGAGCGCGGAACGGAGTGGTTCCGCGCGCGCGGCACCGAGAAGAGCCCGGGCACGACACTGTTCGGTGTATCGGGCCACGTGGAGCGCCCGGGGCTGTTCGAGCTGCCGCTCGGCACGCCGCTGCGCGAGGTGCTCGGCCTGGCGGGCGGGGTGCGCGGCGGGCGCAGACTGAAGGGCGTCATGCCCGGCGGTCTCTCCATGCCGATCCTGCCGCCGTCGGAGCTCGACGTGGGCATGGCCGAGGAGCTGCTCGCGCCCAAGGGCTCGCACCTGGGCACCGGCGGAGTCATGGTC
The DNA here is from genome assembly GCA_035498015.1 of Myxococcota bacterium. Classification (NCBI taxonomy): domain Bacteria; kingdom Pseudomonadati; phylum Myxococcota; species Myxococcota bacterium. Next base: position 515 of record DATKAO010000219.1, on the reverse strand, counting down.
ATGGACGAGACCACCTGCATGGTGCGCGTCGCGTGCGTGACTTCCTACTTCTTCCGCGACGAGTCGTGCGGTCAGTGCACGCAGTGCCGCGAGGGCACGGGCTGGCTGCACAAGCTGTGCGAGAAGATCGAGCACGGCCGCGGCACGGCCGAGGACCTGGCGCTGCTCGACGACGTGCCCTCGCTCATGGAGGGTCAGACCATCTGCGCGTTCGCCGACGCCGCGGCCTGGCCGATCCAGGGCCTCTTGAAACACTTCCGGGCCGACTTCCAAGCGCACATCGACGGGCAGAAGTGCCCCTTCGCCGAGAGCTTCGAGCTGTAAGTCATGCCGAAGCTCACGATCGACGGGCGGGAGTTCCAGGTCGCCGAAGGGCGCACCATCTTGCAGGCCATCGACGACCTGGGCCTGCTCATGAACGGCGTCGACATCCCGCACTACTGCTGGCACCCCAAGCTCACGATCGACGGCTCCTGCCGGCTGTGTCAGGTCGAGATCGAGGGCATGCCGAAGCT
>DATKAO010000218.1 GCA_035498015.1 Myxococcota bacterium | reverse complement strand
CGCGCTCGCGGTCGAGCGACGCGATGCCCTGCCAGTCGTCCAGTGACACGAGCGTCCCGCCTGTCGCACACAGCGGCGTGAACGAGTGACCCGTTCCCGCCACGCGCAGGCCGCGGCCGTCGGCGGTCGCAGCTGTCACCGCGGCCACGAGCTCCGCCTCGTCGCGAGGCCGCGCGAAGCGGGCGGGAGCACAGGTCACTCGGCCCGAGAAGTTGGTCCAGCGTTCGTCCGACATTCCTGCAAGTCTACATACTCAATCGAATGAGATTCATTGCCGATCGGCCTGAATGAATGGCCCAACCGCCCTCGATCAAGGCGACCGGCTTCCAGTCGGCCGCCGACGACTTGATCCGCCTGGCCGACGCCGGGCGGATCTCGCGGGCCGAGGTCGAGGCGCGCCTGCGCGCGGAGGACCTGCGCTACCTGGACAAGCAGCTCGCCGCGACCACCTGGGTGCCGATCGACACCTACGCGCGCGTGGTCGACATCCTGGTCGAGGTCGAGGCCAACGGCTACCCCGAGGTGTATCTCCACAACCGCGGCGTGCGCGCGGGGCAGCGGCTGCACAAGGCCAACATCTACCGCCAGTTCGAGGCCTCGACCGAGACCTGGGGCAACCGCGTGGGCAAGATCGTCACGACCATGTCGACCGTGCTCTACAACTTCACGCGCTGGACCTTCGAGATCGGGCAGGGCAAGGGTGTCTGGCAGATCACCGTCGACGACGCGGCGCTGTTCCCGGAGGTCGCGCGCTTCACGACCCAGGGCTTCGTCGAATACGCCTCGCGCGCGGTCTCGGGCGGGAGCGAGGTCGTGACCAGCGAGCGAGTCGGCAAGGACCGGCTGATCTACAGGGGCGAGCGGGTCCGCTAGCAAGAGAAGCCGAGCGCCGCGGGCAGGTCGGCCATGGCCGAGAACACGCGCGCGCCCGCCGTCGCGAGCGGCCCGGGTGACTCGCTGCCCGCGTAGCCGAAGGCGGTCATGCCGGCGGCGACCGCGGCGCTGACTCCGTGCGGGCTGTCCTCGATCACCGCACAGCGCGCCGGCTCGATGCCGAGCCGGGCCGCCGCGTGCAGGAACAGGTCGGGCGCCGGCTTGGGTCGCGCCACGTCCGCGGCGCTGAAGATGCGGCCGGCGAAGCGCTCGAACAGCCCGACCTTGGCCAGCGTGACCTTCATGATCGCGCGGCGTCCGTTCGACGCGACGCACTGGAGCGTCGGGATGCGCTCCAGCGCATCGTGGATGCCCGGCACGGCGACGAGCTCGCGTTCGTAGGCGCCGAGCATGCGCCGGTAGAAGTCGGCGGCGAACGAATCGGGCAGCGGGCGACCGAGCTTGCGCTCGAACAGCGCGAGACACACGGGCCAGGAGTGACCCTTGTAGTCGCGCAGCGAGTCCTCCGCGCTGGTCGGCAGCCCGATCCCCGTGAGACACTCGGCGAGCACGCGGTTCGCGATCGGCTCGCTGTCGATCAACACGCCGTCGCAGTCGAAGATCACGAGCTCGAAACGGGGGGTGCTCGGCACCCCGGGAGACTAGCCGTCGGTCTTGCGCTCGGCGAGGAAGCGGCCGACCAGCTCGAGCAGTGCGGCGCGGTCGACGGGCTTCGAGAGATAGTCGTCGCAGCCGGCCTCGATGCAGCGCGCGCGGTCGCTGGCCATGGCGTGCGCAGTGAGCGCGACGATCGGGCCGGAATAACCTTCGGAGCGCAGGCGCCGCGTGGCCTCGTAGCCGTCCATGACCGGCATCTGCATGTCCATCAGCACCAGGTCGAACGGGCGCTCGGCGTCGAGCGCGGCGAGCGCCTGGTCGACCGCCTGCGCGCCGTTCTCGACCAGCGCCACCTCGGCCTCGGTCGGGCGCAGGAAGGCGCGCACCAGGCGCTGGTTGTCGAGCCCGTCCTCGGCCAGGAGCACGCGGGCACCCGGGAACGCGCGCTCGGGCGCGGCGGGGCGCCGGGGCGCACGCGTGCTCGCGTCGGCGCTGCGCGCGTCGAGCTGCGCGCTCTCCGGCGCGGGCAGAGTGAGTCGGAACTCGCTGCCGCGGCCCAGGTCGCTCGACACGGTGAGCGAGCCGCCCAGCATGCCGGCGAGCCGGCGCGAGATCGACAGGCCCAGGCCCACCCCGCCGTAGCGCCGGGTGTGCGAGCTGTCGGCCTGGCCGAACGGCGCGAAGATCTTCTCGTGGTCCTTGGCGTCGATGCCGATGCCGGTGTCGCGCACCGCGAAGCACACGGTGCTCGGCGAGTCGCGGCCCACCCACAGCGAGACACTCCCGTGCTCGGTGAATTTGAGCGCGTTCTGCAGCAGGTTCGCGAGCACCTGCCGCACGCGCGGCGCGTCGGTCTCGACCACCTCGGGACAGCTCGAGTCGATCTCGAAGTTGAACTCGAGGCCCTTCTCGCGCGCGGCCTCGGCGACCGGCGCGGCCGCGTCCTCGACCAGCCGGCGCAAACGGCACGGCTGGCGGCGCAGCTCGATCTGACCGGCCTCGACGCGCGAGATGTCGAGGATGCCGTCGATCAGCTGCAACAGGTCGGCGCCGTTGCGCCGCACTGCCGCGCCCCACTCGGCGCGCTCCTCGCCGCGCGCCTCGCCGGCCAGGAGCAGCTCGGTGTAACCCAGCACGGCGGTCATGGGCGTGCGGATCTCGTGACTCATGTTGGCGAGAAACTCGGTCTTCGAGCGGCTCGCGGACTCGGCGGCGTCCTTGGCCGCGAGCAGCTCGCGGTGCTGGCGCTGCACGGTCGTCGCGTGCTCCTCGAGCCGGCTCGCCATCTCGTTCACCGCGCGTGCGAGCTCGCCCACCTCGTCGCTGCGCGGCGTCGCGACGCGCGCTCCGAAATCGCCGTGGCCGATCCGGTCCGCGGCCACCAGCAGCTGGCGCAGCGACGCGGCCAGGCCGCGCGACAGGATCAGGCTCGCGATCAGCGCTCCGGCCAGCGCGAGCGCCCCCGCGGCCAGCAGCCGGCTGCGCGAGCGCGCCAGCGCCGCCCGCTCCGAGTCGAGCCGTGACTCGACCCGCAGCCACGTGCTGTCGAGCGAGCGCACCGGGAATACCAGCGTCTCGCCTTCGACGGGCTCGCCATCGCCCAGGGTCACCCGCGCGCCGCACAGCTCGCTCCAGTCGTGCAGCGTGTGCTCGTCGATCACCTCGGCGGCAGTGAGTCGGCCGACTGGATCGTCGACTCCGCCCACCGCCACGCTGACCAGCGCGTAGAGGCGGTCGTTCACCGCCACCAGCCGCGAGCTCGTGTAGCTGCGCGCGTACGCGTCGAGTGACTCGTCGCCGGACGCCGCGGCCACGCGGCCGTGCCCGTCGATGAACAGGATGCGCGTGGCCCCCAGGTTCAGGCGCAGGTCCTCGGCGTAGTGAGCGAGCGTCGGCGGGTCTTCGACTTCGAGGTTCGCGCGCAGCTGCGGCGTGCCCGAGATCGCGCGGTAGCGCTCCGACACCGCGGCGAGGTGCGCGTCGACCAGCCGGTTCACCGCCAGCGCCGAACGCTGCAGGCGCTCCGATGCCGCGTGGCGCAAGTCGGTCGCGAGCGTGCGGTCCTGGAACAAGAGCGCCAGCGCGATGGCGACGCTCGCGGTGGCGGCGAGGATCGCGATCAGTCGCGCGCGCAGCGACATGCCCGCCTCAGGGGCTCGAGGCGACCACGAGGTTCGCGGTCACGTTTCCGCCGGTCACCTGCACCAGCTGCGATGCGGGCGGCAGGCGCCGGTTCCAGGTGCGCAGCCGGTAGCTGCCGGGCGGGACGTCGCGGATCGCGAACTCGCCCTTGGCATTGGCGATGGCATGCCAGATCGAAGGCGCGACGAAGATGGTCGCGTTCATCGACTCGTGGATCGAGCAGTACACGCGCACCACGCCGGGATACTGGAAGGTCTTGGAGCGCGACTCACCGCGCGGGTAGAGCCCGAGGTCGAAGTCGTTCGGCGTCGAGTAGGAGAAGACGTTGTGGAAGATCACGTCGTCGTTGGGCATGACCACCGTCTCACCCGCGGCGATCACCAGGAAGCTGGGCGAGAAGCTCGCGTCCTTCTGGTGGATCTCGAGCGGCCGCTTGGGCAGCGAGAACGACAGCGGCTGCGTGCCCGCGCTCTCGAGATACACGACGATCGGGCCCGCGTCCTCGAGCGACACGCCCGCGACGCCCACGCCCACCTTGCCGTGCACCTCGCCGGCGCGCGCGCCGAGCGCGAACAGCAGCACGAGCGCCGCGGTGATCCGGCTAGAAGTGGACACTGAGCTCCATTCCGAAGAAGTCCGGGTGGTCCGCGGCTTCCTTGATCTCGGGGTCGGTGATGCCCCGGACCAGCGCGATGCGCTGGAAGGTGTACTGGGTCTTGAGCGTGATCCAGTCGGAGAGCGGAATGCCGAGCACCAGCGCATAGCTGTCGAGCTCGCTCATGTTGTAGCCGATCGCGCCGTTGCGGTAGTCCAAGAGATAGCCCTCGTTGTCGCTGTAGGTGCCGAGCCCGCTGGCGCGGAACGCGAAGTAGGCGGGCGCGAGCCTGGGCGAGATCATGCGCAGCTGGAACATGGCCTCGGCCAGCCAGTAGATCAGGTTGCGGTCGTAGAGTGACCCGCCGGTGGAGTCGATCTGCGCGCCGCCGTACGACAGCCACAGGCGCATGTCGGAGAACTTGAAGATCGCGTCGCCGCCGAGCACCGTGATGCCGCGCAGCTTGTTCGGGCCGGGCGGGATCGGCTCGCCGTGGTCGAAGGCCTGGACCGGCGGCCCGAACGTCGCGCCGAAGGCGCGCGGGATCATCTCGCCGAACCACAGCGACGCGAAGGCGGGCGAGCTGTCCGAGCCGAGCGTGCCGCTGCGCAGCCCGGAGACCGACAGGTGCAGCCACTCGTACGGGTCGGCCGCCAGCTTGAGTGAGACCTGCTGCGAGCCGTTGGGCAGCGCGCTCGACGCGTTCTCGCCGTCGGTCAGCGAGAAGTTGTAACTCGCCTTGCCCTCGAAGAGCTTGCCCCAGACCTTCACGCCCTCGTCCCAGAACCAGGGCGGCGGCGCCGACAGGGCGATGAACGGGTCGGCGTACTTGCCGCGGCTGAAGCGCAGATAGTTCTCGCCGAACGGGATCTGGAAGCGGCCGAACTGCACGTTCAGCCAGTCCTGGTCGGCCAGACCGCGCAGGTCGACGTAGACCTCGCCCAGGTTGTTGAACAGCGCGCCGTTGCGGGTCACGTTCCACTCGAAGCCGAAGCCGGCGTCGCGCAAGAGCTTCGCGTTGCCCCACTGCACGTCGCGCGCGAGGTCGGCGTCGAGGAAGAGACGCAGGTCGTACACCGACGCGCCCATGTGACTGTACGGGCCGTAGTCCTGGCCGTGCAGCCAGGTCAGATCCGAGCTGCCCGAGACGCGCACGCGCTCGGCCCAGGAGGCGGCGCCCGAGCCGGAGCCCGGGCTCGCGCCCGACCCGGACGCGGGCGTGACGGCGGGGGTCTTCTCGCTCTCGAGCTCGTCGATGCGCTGCTCGAGCTTGTTCACCGCCGCCCGCAGCTCTTGGAGCTCGGCGTCGCGCGGGTCCGCGTCGTCGGCCCGCGCCGTCGCGCCGGCGAGCGCGAGCAGCGCGGCGGCGACGAACGCGAGTGACTCAGCGGCCTGCATCGGAGGTCTCGGTCGGCGTGCGCCCGACGCCCATCTCGAGGTCCACGCGCAAAAGCTGGTCGGCCAGCACGTCCACCGCGCGCGCGACCGGAGGCAGGCGCGGGTGCCAGGCGTGCAGCTCCGCGTGGCCGGGAGCCACGTCGCGCAGCTCGAAGCGAGGGTCCCGGGTCAGCACGGCGTAGGGGCCGGGCGCGGCGAAGAAGCCCGCTTCGGCCTGCGGGCGGTCGAGCAGGAACAGCGGGTGGGCGCCCGGCGCGCGCACCGGAATGGTGAGCGACTCGCCCGGGCCGACGCGCGCCACCAGCGAGAGCGACGGGCACGACACGGTGTGCGGCTCGCCGGTGGTGTTGCGCACGGTGACCGTGCCGTTCTGCGCGAGCGCGGCCCAGCGCGGCTCGAGCCGGGTGTCGAACTGGCTGGCGCGGATCGAGAGCTCGACCTGCTCGCCGGCGGGCGGGGCGCCCTCGAGATACACCACGGCGAAGCCGGGCTGCGAGTAGTCGACGATCTGCGCGTCGCGCAGCCGCGGATCCGAGTAGGTCGCGTCGCCGCGCTCGGGCATGGTGACTCCCGGGTGCGGGCGCAGGGTCAGCTCGCCGAACACCGTGCCCCTGCCGTGACTCGGCGCGGGCGGGTTCGAGGCGCAGGCGAGGCTGAGACCCACGAGGGCGAGGCAGACGCTGAAGCTGCGCACGAGCTGCATACCGATGAGAATCGGGCGCGGTCCAGCGAAACTGGACCGTATCCCCTTCTCTGTGCGGTGAGTCAGGCTCGGGCGGGCTTGGGGATCAGGCGGTACCCGAACGACCGCACCGACACCAGGTGGCGCGGCTCGGACGGATCGGGCTCGATCAGCTTGCGAAGCCTGAGCACGAACGTGTCCACCACGCGCGTGCGCGTCTCGGGGTGCAGGTCCCAGACCTCCTGCAGGATCTCGCCGCGCGAGACGGCCGTGTCGCGCCTGGCCCACAACAGCTGCAGGAGCGCCAGCTCCTTGGCGGTGAGCGAGTGAGTCTGGCCGTCGCGCTCGAGCTCGAAGCGGTCGGGGTGGACGACGGCGCTGCCGATCGTGAACGGCGCTTCGGTCTCCGACTCCGGCTCCGCCTGCGCCGCGCGCCGCAGCAACGTGCGCGCGCGCGCCATCAGCACGGGCAGCGAGAAGGGCTTGGTGAGATAGTCGTCGGCGCCCAGGTCGAGCCCGCGCACGATGTCGCTCGCCGCGTCGCGCGCGGTGAGCAGGAGCACCGGCACGTGGTTCTCGGCCGCGCGCAGCCGGCTCACCACGTCCAGGCCCGAGATGCCCGGCAGCATCACGTCGAGCACCACCAGGTCGACGTTCTCGCGGTCGGGGTCGGCGAGTCTCTGCAGCGCCGACTCACCGCGCTCGGTGGTCTCGACGCGGTAGCCCTCGGCCTCGAGGTTGAACGCCAGGCCGCGGGCGAGGTGCTCCTCGTCCTCAACCAGCAGGATGCGCGCGTTCGCCGACATGTCCGGGAAGCGTGAGGATGAAGCGGCTGCCCTTGCCTTCGCCGTCGCTCTCGGCGCGCACGCTGCCGCCGTGCGCGCGCGCCACGTTGCGCACGATCGCGAGCCCGAGGCCGAGGCCGTGCGCGGCGCGCACCGCCTCCTGCGGCAGGCGCTGGAAGCGCTGGAACACGCGGTCCAACGCCGACGCGGGGATGCCCACGCCGCGGTCCGCGAACTCGACCTCGATGCGCCGCGCCGAGACCGCGCGCACGTGGATCTCGATGTGCACCGCCCCGCCCGCGTAGCGCACGGCGTTGTCGAGCAGGTTGCGGAACGCCACGCGCAGCTGCTCCGCGTCGCCGCGCGCGCGCGACGGCGGCACGTCGGTCACGATCGCCTCGGCGGGCAGGCCGTGTCTCTCGCGCGCGTCGGTCGCGCACTCGTGCAGGAGCTTCGCCAGGTCGACCGGCTCGCGCCGCGCGCGTTTCTCGTCGGTGCGCGCGGCCTGGATGATCTGGTCGATCGTGTTCTGCAGCCGCTCCAGATCCTCGGCCATGATCGACAGGAACTCGTTGCGGCGCTCGTTCGGCAGCGCGCGGCCGCGCAGCGTGTCGAGATACAGCTGCAGCGACGCCAGCGGCGTGTGCAGCTCGTGAGTCACCGCGTCCATGAAGTTCTGCTGTCTCTGGTTCGAGCGGATCTCCCGCACCAGCCACACCGCCTGCAGGATCAGCACGGTGATGATCAGCGCGAAGAACAGCGAGCCCAGCCCGATCAGCACCCAGTGGACCGGGGTCAGGCCGGCGGCGAAGGCCTCGGACTCGCGCGCGACGAGGATCTGCCAGCCGACGGTCAGCGCGATGGTGATCGCGACGATGGCCGCGGTGAGCGTGATCGGGACCGAGACACGTGCCGCGCGCATGCGCCGGCCGAGTGTACGCATTCGCGACCCGCTGTGTAAGATGCGGCGCCATGGGGGTGGCGCGGGCAGCATTCGCGGCGCTGGCATTCGTGCTGTGGGGCGCCGGCGCCGCCCGGGCGCAGCTCGACGCCGAGGACCTGGAGCTGCGGGTCGCGATCGAGGAGCGCCAGGCCGAGCTCGAAGCGCAGCTCGCCGACTGGGTCGGGCGCAACACCGGCTCCTGGAACACCGCGGGGCTCGAGGCCTTCGCGCCCCTGATCGGCGCCGAGCTCGCGAGCCTGGGCTTCGAGGTCTCGATCGAGCCGCCGGCGCCGCTGGCCTATCCGGACCGCAAGGACGCCCGCACGGGCCCGATCGTGCTGGCCGAGCGGCGCGCGTTCATCGAGCCCGAGCATGCCAAGCACTTCCTCCTGCTGGGTCACTTCGACACCGTGTTCGAGGCCGACTCGCCGTTCCAGGCCTTCGCGCTCGACCCCAACGACCCCGCGCGCGCGCTCGGACCGGGAGTCACCGACATGAAGGGCGGGCTCGTGATCCTGCTCGCGGCGTTGCGCGCGCTGGCGGAGAGCGGCGACCTGGGCCGCTTCGACGTCACGGTGTTGCTCAACTCCGACGAGGAGATCGGGTCACTCGGCTCCCGCCCGCGCATCGAGGCCGAAGCGCGCCGCGCGCAGCTCGGCTTCGTGTTCGAGTCGGCGCGCGTGGGCGGCGAGATGTCGCGCTCGAGCGCGGGCGTGGGCCAGTTCTATCTCGCGGTCACGGGCGTGGCGGCGCACGCCTCGAGCGCGGCCACCGAAGGCCACAGCGCGATCGTGGCGCTGGCGCGCAAGGTGATCGCGATCGAGTCACTCAGCGACTACGACCGCGGCGTGCTGCTCAACGTGGGCACGATCGCGGGCGGCACCAAGCGCAACATCGTGCCCGACCACGCTGGAGCCTGGATCGACCTGCGCTACGACGAGCTGTCGGCCGGCGAGGAGACGCAACGCCGGCTCGAGGCGATCGCGCGCGCGGTCGACGTGCCCGGCACGAGCGCCAAGCTGTGGGGCCGCCTGCACCGGCCGCCCAAGGTCGAGAGCCCGGCGGTCGACGAGCTCTTGGCGGCGCACCGGCGAGTCACGCGCGAGCTCGGCTACGCCTCGCCCGAGCCCGTGCACTCCACGGGAGTCACCGACGGCTCACTCACCGGGGCGGTCGGCCTGCCGACGCTGGACTCGATGGGCGCGCGCGGCGGCGGGGCGCACACCGAGCGCGAGTTCGTGGTGCGCGCGAGCCTGGCCGAGCGCGCCGCGATCGCGGCGGTGCTCCTGCGCCGCCTTTCGCGGCCGGCGTCCGGCCCGGGTTTACCGACACCGCCGGCCAAGTTAGAGTCGTCGGGCCCATCTCCGGCGGTGATCGCTGGGTCCCGGCCGGTGGTTGGTCCGTAAACCCCGCCAGGTCCGGAAGGAAGCAACGGTAGCGGCGCTCTCCAGGTGGTCGGATCGGCCCAGCGATCACCCCCGGAGATGGGCC
>DATKAO010000217.1 GCA_035498015.1 Myxococcota bacterium | reverse complement strand
CGGAGCCGAGCACGGGCACGATCAGCGCGCCCCGGGGAATGACTCGTCCGCCGAGCTCGAGTGACTCGCTGGCGAAGCGCTGGGAGCGCTGCGTCGGCGGGTCGAAGCGCAGCGCCTCTTCGACCGCCGAGGGCAGGAGCTCCGGGCGCGCGCGCAGCGCTGCCCATGCGCCGGGAGTCCGGGCCAGCGCAGAGACGGAATGCGAACACTTGGAGAAAGTTGCCGTGACTGTGATGCTCGCACGTTGACCCGGCTGCTCCGGCAGACGTAGCGTGGAGCCAACAGGAGGGAGTCCCATGCGCGTGTTCCTCGCCGCCTTCGCCGTGGCTTCGCTGCTCGCCGCCGCCGGCGCTTCGGCCAAGACCTTCACCGTCCACTCCGGTGACTCGATCCAGGCCGCCGTCGACCAGGCCAACCCGGGGGACACGATCAAGGTCTTCCCCGGCACCTACCACGAAGCCGGCGCGCCCTGTCCCGGCGACCCGAGTCACATGTGCGCCGTGTCCGTGACCAAGCCGGGCATCTCGCTGGTGGGCATGAGCAAGCCCAAGCGCTTCGACCCGCAGGACGACCCGGGCGACGACAACGACCCGGGCGATGACGGACCCGGCAAGGGCAAGCACAAGGGCAAGGCCAAGGGTCACCACGGCAAGCCGGACTCCGGCGCGGTGATCCTCGAGAACGCGGGCGGCCAGGAGCGCGGCATCAGCTTCGGCGCCGTCGACGCCGATCCGACCACCTGCGCGAACTCCGATGGCGTGCGCCTGGCCGGCGCTTCGGTCACCGGCTTCACCGTGAACGGCTTCGACGGCCAGGGCATCTTCCTGCTCTGCGTCGACGACTTCAGCGTGCGCTTCAACCAGACCAACGACAACGGCGAGTACGGAATCTTCCCGAGTCACTCGAGCAACGGCGTGGTGCAGTTCAACCTGGCCACCGGCTCGAACGACACGGGCGTCTACATCGGGCAGTCGCAGAACGTGCAGGTCGACCACAACCTGGCGCGCGGCAACGTGAGTGGCTTCGAGATCGAGAACTGTCACGACGTGCGCCTCGACCACAACGTCTCGACCGGCAACACCGGCGGCATCCTGAGCTTCACCCTGCCCTTCCTCGACGTGAAGCAGAACGCGGGCAACCGCATCGACCACAACTGGGTGCAGGCCAACAACAAGGCCAACACCTGCATCGATCCCGAGGACGCGGTGTGCGGCGTTCCGCCGGGCACGGGCATCCTCGTGCTGGCCGCCGACGACAACCGGGTCGACCACAACCTGGTGCTGAACAACGACTCGTACGGCATCGCGGTGGCGAACTTCTGCGTGGCGCAGCAGCTGCCCGACGACGCCTGCTCGGCGCTCGACATCGAGCCCAATTCCGACGACGCCCAGGTCGATCACAACGCCGTGTTCGGCAACGGCGCCAACCCGTCGCCGCTGATCCAGCCGGTGTTCGCCGTGGACCTGGCCTGGGACGGCACGGGCACGGGCAACTGCTGGTCGAAGAACGCGCACAAGACGCAGTTCCCCGACCAGCTCCCGTCGTGTCAGTGACTCACTGATTCAGCCGTCGTAGAAGAAGGGCGAGTGCAGGCCGAGCAGCGTGCGCTCGCGCGGCGAGCCGATGCGCTCGATCGCCTCGGGCGAGAGCTGGTTCACGTCGGCGGTCGTGCGGATGCGCTGCGCCAGGTCGCGGCGAGCGTAGTGCACCTGCAGGAACAGGCGGCCGGTGCCGCCGGGGCGCGCCGGCATGCCGCGGTGCCAGGCATCGGACACGAACAGCGCCACGTCGCCGGCGCGCGCGACCAGCGCCACGGGCTTGCGGCCCTCGTACTCGAGGTTCTCGTCGCTCATGCGGTCGAACGGCGGCAGGCGGCCCGAGCGGTGACTCCCGGGAATCACCGCGGTGGGGCCGCACTCGAGCGGACAATCGCGCAGATACAGGTGCGCGCCGATCGCGAACACGGGATAGGGAATGCGCTCGTCCCAGGGCACGCCCTCGGGCCGCGGCACGTGCGGGCCGGCGTCGCAGTGCCAGGGCCCGCCGCCGAACTCCGGCGGGTTCCACCAGGCGGTGTTGGCGATCACGTGGCAGTCCTCGCCGAGCAACGGCTCGATCACTGCCAGGATGCCCGGATGCCCGACCGCTGCCTGACAGACCGCCGAGCGGTTGAGCATCTCGTAGCGGAACTCGGAGCGGTCGCCGCGCCCGCGCTCGGCCGGGTAGGTCGCGAACACCGAGCCGATCTCCTCGGCAAGACGCGCCACGAGCTCGGGCTCGAGCACGCTCTGCACGACCGCGTAGCCGTCGCGCTCGAGCTGCGCGCTCTCCGCGGGCGCCTCGCCCCTGCGCACGGTCAGGTTGCCGCCGACTCGCTTGATCATGCGCCGATGCCACCAGAGCCGGGGCGCGAAATCAAGTGGCTCCCGAGAACGTGAGCGAGCCCATCAGCTCGTTCATGCGCTCGCGCGCGTACTCGCCCTGGCGCGCCTTCGGCACGTCGGGCGGCATGCGCACGATCAGCGCGATCTCGATCAGCACGTCGCCGCGCGCCAGATAGCGACTCACGCCGACCGTCGACGCGGGGGCGTCGGGCGGCAGCACGCGGTAATCCGAGGTGGGGAAACAGGGCGTGCCCTCGCGGTTCGCGACCAGCACCTCGATCAGCGGGCCCCAGGGGCCGTCGAGGTCGCGCACCACCATCTGGCCGGGCGGCACGGCGCCGGAGAGCGCGTCGATCTGGCGCAGCACCGCGTCGCGCACGAGCTCGGGGCGACCCTGCAGGGTCTTGGGCAGCTCACTGCGGACCACCGCCGCGAACACGGGGCGGAGCGGCCCGTCGGAGAAGCTGAGATAGTCGTCGCGTACGCCGCGCGCGGTGTCGCCGAGCTGCACCCGCACGTCGAGCTTGGCGATCGACGGCAGCTCCGGAAAGGCCACGCGCAGATCGCCGCTCGGGAACGCGTACGCGCGCGCCTTGCGCACTGAGTCGGCGTCGGGGTAGGGCAAGAAGCTGTCCGCCGCCAGGCCGTCGCGGCAGTGAGTCGCGCTGGTCCAGATGGAGCCGACTTCCTTCGCGGGCCGCCGGGGGCCGATCGCGTACGAGCTCCCGAGCTTCTCGAGCGGCCCTCCGGGCACGGGCGGCGCCTTGCCGAAACCACGCGCGCGGTAGTCGCGGATCCGGCCCATGAGGAAGTCCGAGCGCATGCCGAGCTCGTAGGCGCGCTGGAAGTCGGCGTACGCCTCGGCCTGCTTGCCCTGGCGCTCGTACTCGATCCCGCGCTCGAGATGGGCCTGATCGTAGTCGGGGTGCACGTCGAGCGCGCGCTGGTAATCGGCCAGCGCCTTGTCCGAGTCACCCGCGTCGGACCAGGTGTTCGCGCGGTTCACGTAGTCCTCCCACGGCTTTTGCGGCGAGTGCGCGAGCGCCTGGTCGAACGCGTCGATCGCCTTCGGCCAGTCGTTCATGTGCCGGTAGGTGATGCCGATGTTGCGCCAGGTCTGCGCGAGCGCCGGCTCACCGAGGTGACCCTCCGCGATGCAGCGCTGGAAGAGTGCGAGCGCGCGCGGGTTGTCGCCCGCCTCGGTCGCCTGCCAGCCCGCGCGGCAGAACGTCAGGTCCTCCGTCGCGGGCCGGGGCGGCTGCGAGACACAGGCGACGAGGCACGCGAGCGAGAGCAAGACGGAGAACCGTACGCGCATGGAAGGCCCGATCGTACAGGACACGCGGCGTTCGGATAGGATTTTCCGCGTCGGGGAAACAGCGGAGGACCGGCGATGAAGATCGAAGGCGGATGTTACTGCGGGGCGCTGCGCTACAAGGCGGAGGGCGACCCGATGTTCAAGGGTCAGTGTCACTGCCGCGAGTGCCAGTATTTCTCGGGCGGCCACCCGAACGTGATCGTGGCCATGCCGGCGTCGGGCTTCAGCTACACCAAGGGCTCGGCCAAGGGCTTCGCGCGCAAGGACCTCGCCAAGGCGGTCACGCGCGAGTTCTGCCCCGACTGCGGCACGCACATCCTGACGCGCGCCCCCACGGTGCCGGGCGGCGTGATCCTGAAGGTCGGCACGTTCGACGACCCGAACCTGTTCGGCGGGCCGCAGATGGCCATCTTCACCAAGGACAAGCAGTCCTTCCACACGATCCCGTCGGGCATCCCGGCCTTCGAGCGCGTGCCCGGCGGTTGAGTCACTCGCTGGTCGGGCGCCCGTCGCGGTACTGGAACAGCGCCGCGATCAGCGCGCCCACGAGCGCGAGACCCATGTCCTTCTGGGCGTCCCACTCGTCGCCCTGCGTGCCCAGGTACGCGGTGCCGGCGGACGGGTCCACGAGCGCGGCGACGAGCCACTCGAGGATCTCGTACCCCATGCTCCACAGGCCGATTCCGGCCACGCTGAAGTAGAGCTTCGCGAAGCGCCCCAGGTGCGGCGCGTTGCGGAAGCCGAGCTCGCGCATGGGCCGCATGAGCAGGAGACCGAAGGAGAAGTGGACCACCCGGTCGAAGTGATTGCGCGACAGCCCGAGCCCGTCCCGGAGCCAGTCGCCGAGCGGGACCTTGGCGTACGTGTAGTGCCCGCCGACCGCGTGCAGGACCATGAAGATGGCCATCTGCACGTAAGCGCGGTCCGAGAAGCGGAAGGAGCGGAACGTCGCGAGCAGCGTCCCCACGAAGGCGAACGTGAGCAGGTTCTCGAGCAACCAGTCACTGCGGTCGAGCGGCGTGACGGCGCACGCGGCCCAGACCGCGAGCCACACGAGGAAGCAGGCCGCTGGAACGGTCATGTCTTCCTCCCCCGGTCATTCTAGTCCGGCGTCCGCGGGAGTATGCTGACTGGGTTGAGCCAAGAACCCTACGCCCCGCCCGGCGCCGCGCTCGAGTCGGAGGATGCGCGTCGTGTGCCGCTCTACACCGTGAATCAGATCTTCGCCGGGGCCATCCTCGGCTCGCCCTTCGCGGGCAGCCTGTTCATGGCCCGGAACTACCGCGCCACGGGGCGCCCGGATGCGGCCCGCAGCGCGCTGCTGCTCGGCTCGATCGCGACCGCTGCGCTGCTCAGCGTGGGCTACGTGCTGCCGCGCGTCGGCTCACTCCGCTCGTTGCCGCTCCTGGCGAGCGTGGTCACGCGGGTGATCGCCCAGAGCGAGCAGGGGCAGCAGATCGAGCAGCAGCTGGCCGAGGGCCGGAGACAGCGGTCCTGGTGGCAGGCGCTCGGGCTCTCGCTGGGCATCGCGCTCGCGCTGATCCTGGCCCTGTTCGGCCTGGCGCTGCTGACGCCCGACCGATGACACAATTGGCACTACGTGTGCCATAATATTCACGCGGGCCGATGCCCGCATCGGAGGGGCCATGGCGCGCGTCCTGGGTTGGCTGGCGGGCTTGGTGGCTGCGCTCGCGCTCGCGTTCGCGATCGCCGAGCGCATTCCCGCGGTGCAGGATGCCGTGATGCGCGCGGCGATCGGGCACTTGGTGGCTTCCGACAACGACTCACTCTACGGCGATGACGGCTTGCGCGTGCTCGTGTGCGGCACGGCCTCGCCCCTGCCCCATCCGTCGCGCGCGAAGGCGTGCGTGGCGGTGTTCGCGGGCGGCCGCTACTGGGTGGTCGACACGGGCCCCGGCTCCGCGAACCGGCTGGGGCTCCTGCGGGTCGACCCGACGCGGATCGCGGGCGTGCTCCTGACTCACTTCCACTCCGACCACATCGGCGACCTGGGCGAGCTCAACCTGAACACCTGGGCCGGGGGCCGGCCCGAGGCGCTGCGCGTGTACGGCCCGCCCGGCGTGGAACGGGTGACTGCCGGCTTCAACGAGGCCTACGCGCTCGACACCAGCTACCGGGTGCTGCACCACGGCGCCGATTTCATGATCCCCGAACGCGAAGCGCTGGTGCCGCAGCCGATCCCCGGCCCGGCCGAGACCGGCGCGCCCGTGGTGGTGCTCGAGGAGAACGGGCTGCGGATCACCGCCTTCCGCGTGAAGCACGACCCCGTGAAGCCCGCCTACGGCTATCGCTTCGACTACAAGGGCCGCTCGGTGGTGGTGAGTGGAGACACCGCAAAGAGCGACTCACTCATCGCCGCGGCCAAGGGCGCCGACGTGCTGCTGCACGAGGCCCAGGCCAATCACCTGGTGGCGATGATCGGCGAGGCGGCCGCGGCCCACGGCCGGCCGCGCGTCGCGAAGATCATGCACGACATCCCCTCGTACCACACCTCGCCCGTCGAAGCCGCGGAGAGCGCGAACGAGGCAGGGGTGAAGCTGCTCGTGCTCTACCACCTGACGCCCTCCCCGCGCTTCGGCGTGATGGAGCGGGTGTTCGTGCGCGGCGTGGCCGACGTGCGCAAGGGCGACTGGACGCTGGCCGACGACGGCCTCTTGATCGAGCTGCCGGCAGGCTCCGCCGAGGTGCGGACGAGTCAGCTGGAGTGAGCGAACAGCGTTTCGAGGCCCGTCCCGGCGAGTGACTCGTCGGCGGCGCGCCGGTCCGCGGGCGAGAGCGCCGCGCGCTCCTCGCGCAGCCAGCCGAGACACTTGCCCTGGTACGGGAACGGCCGCTGCACCCAGGGCCGGCCGTCGATCTCGCACTCGACCCGCTCGGCGCCGCGCGCCAGCGCCGCCGCGTTGGCGAGCAGGAACGGCGCGTAGACGCGGCCCGCCTCGGCCAGCAGCGCGCGAAACGAGGCCGGCACGGCGTCGCGCCGGATCCAGCCGTCGTCGCGCGGCTCGACGCCCGACAGGTCTTCCACGAAATCGACCCAGGCGACCACGCGCGGCGCCTCGGCGAGCGCGATCGCCGCGGGCGTGGGGTCGAAGCCGACGAGCTGCGTGAGCTGGCCGTAGATCGCGAAGTCACTCGCGCCGGGGCGCGCGCCCATCACGAAGCGCGACTCGCCGAGCCGCGCGTCGAGCAGCGCCAACAGCCGGTGATAGCTGGCCTCGATCAGCGCGCCGGTGCTCTCGTTCGAGCCCACGACCCAGAGCCGGTCGATCTGGCGCTTGGCGAACACGTCGCCGAGCTCGCGGGCCTGTGACTCGGGCTGGGCGGTCTGGCCCCAGCGCGGCAGGATGGCCGAGGCGCGGGCGATGTCGGCCGGATAGGCCCAGCGGTAGTGGAACATGGCCTTGGTGAGCCACTCGTCGGCGTAGTCCTCGAGCAGCGAGTCGAGGAAGGCGACGACGGGATCGGGCGGCACGAGCGAGCGGCCGGGGTACTCGCGCTCGAGCGCGCGCAGGAGCGGCGTCGAGTCGGTGCGCGCCTCGAGCGCGCCGCCCGGGCCCGTGGGACCGACCAGCTGCGGCAGGAGCTGCACCTTGGGCTGCGGCAGTCCGCGGCCTTCGAGCGAGCGCTGCAGCAGCCACAGATGGGGGATGCGCCGGTAGCGCAACGCCGCGCGCAGCTTGCGGCTGTAGGGCGAGCCCGGCATGCCGACGATGCGCAGCGGCTCGGCGCTCACTTCGGGCGCCTGCGCCGGCGAGTCACTTCCAGATCCGCCAGCAGCGCGAGCGCCACGGCCCGGAACGCCTCGGTCGCGCGCTCGCGCGACAGGCGCTGGTCGCGGCGCATGCGCTCCCAGACTTCGAACGAGAGCACGGCCTCGAGCGCGTCGAGCAGCGCGTCGGGCGCAGCGGCGAGCTCAGGCAGACCGCGCAGCAGCCGCTCGCGCAGCTCGCGCACCACGGCCGCGTGCTGGCGCTGCAGGAACACCGATCGGTGTCGCACGATCTCGCCCGCGCGCTTGTACGGCGACAGCGCCTCGAAGAAGGCGCTGCGGTGGCGCACGATCGCGAGCGCGCGCTCCTCGAGCGCGCCGGTCGCGGGCGGGTCCCGCAGCAGCGGCAGCGCGGCCGCCTGCACGCGGTCGTTCAGCTCCGCGTAGAGCGACTCCATGTCCTCGAAGTGGCGGAACACGCTGCGCAGCCCCACGCCCGCTTGCGCCGCGACCTGCTGGGCGGTGGGCTGCGGGTTGCCCGCCCCGATCAGCTCGAAGAAGGCGGTCACGATCGCGTGACGGCTGCGCTCGCTGCGCAGCGCGCGGCCGTCGATGGTCGCGCTGACACGCGCGGAGATACGCACGGGCATGCCCGATTCTGACATGGCCGGCGCCGGGGGAGCAAGACGCTTTCGCTTCAATTCTGACATTACAAATGTCACAATTTGGCCATGACGACGCTGGCGATCTGGCTCGGGGCGGCTCTGCTCTACGGCGCGTTCTGGACCTGGTACGTCGGCTTCCGGCCGCGACTCACTCCGGCGGAGGTCGAGCGCTACATGGCGAGGCTCCCGGCCGAGACGGCCGAGCCCGAGCGGCGCGAGCGCATGCGCGGCTTCCTCGCGGCCGACGACGGGCGCGAGTTCTTCATGGTGAACCTGATCCGGCTGCAGCCCGAGCCGGTGAGGCCGCCGGGCGGCGGCGAGCCGGCGTCCGCTGCCGAGGTGCTCGCGGGCTACACCGGCCCCTTCCTGCGCGCGCTGTTCCGGCGCGGCGGCCATCCGGCGCTGGGCGGGCGCGCCGCGGCCGGGTATCTCGAGGAGTGGGGTGTCGAGAAGAACCCCGGCTGGACCATGTCGGGCATCATCCGCTACCGCAGCCGGCGCGACCTGATCGAGCTCGCGAGCGCCCCCCAGTTCGCGCCGATCCACGTGTTCAAACGGGCGGGCATCGCCAACACGTTGGCGTTTCCGATTGCGCCGGCGCGGCTGTTCTTCTCGCCGCGCGTGGTGGCCGCGCTCGCGCTCGCGCTCGCGGCCTCGCTCCTGACCCTCGCCGTGAGAGGCTGACTCATGCGCCGCTTTCTCGCGGGCGCAGCGCTCGTGTTGCTGGGGCTCGGCGCCGCCGCCTGGGCGTCCCGCGAGTATCTCATTTTGCACGGTCCGGGCTGGCTCGCGCGGCTGCGCGACCCGGTCGGCCCGTTCCACCCGGTGACCTGGGCCGCCGGGCCGTCCGCGCCCGCGCCCGGCGCGCGCCCGCCGAACATCGTGGTGATCGTGGCCGACGACCTCGGCTACAACGACCTCACTTTCGCGGGCGGCGGCGTGGCCGGCGGCGCCGTGCCCACGCCGCACATCGACTCACTCGCCAGGGACGGCGTGGAGTTCACGCGCGGCTACGCGGGCAACGCCACCTGCGCGCCCTCGCGCGCGGCGCTCATGACCGGCCGTTTCGCGACCCGCTTCGGCTTCGAGTTTACGCCCGCGCCCAAGGCATTCATGCGGCTCGTGGCTCACTTCAACGACAAGTCACCGCGCCCGTTCCACTACTACGACGAGCGCGAGAAAGACGTGCCGCCGCTCGCCGACGAAGGCATCCCCCCGGGCGAGATCACGCTCGCGGAGCTCCTGCACGGCCATGGCTACCACACCATGGGCCTGGGCAAGTGGCACCTGGGCGAAGCGCCCGCCATGCGTCCCGAGAAGCGCGGCTTCGACGAGTATCTCGGCTTCCTGGCGGGCGCCTCGATGTTCCTCGACCCCGACGACCCGAACGGCGTCGGCTCACAGCAGGACTTCGATCCGATCGACAAGTTCCTGTGGGCCAACCTGCGCTTCGGCGTGCGCTGGAACGGCAGCCCGCAGTTCGCGCCCGACCTGTACATGACCGACTACCTGTCGCGCGAGGCCTCGCGCGCGATCGAGGCCAACAAGAACCGTCCGTTCTTCCTGTATCTGGCCTACAACGCGCCGCACACGCCGCTCCAGGCCACGCGCGCCGACTACGACGCCCTGCCGCCGATCCAGCCGCACCGGCTGCGTGTGTACGCCGCCATGATCCGCGCGCTCGACCGCGGCGTGGGCCAGGTGCTCGACGCGCTGCGCGCCAACGGCCTGGAAGAGAACACGCTGGTGCTGTTCGTGAGTGACAACGGCGGCGCGAACTACATCGGCCTGCCCGACATCAACAAGCCCTACCGCGGCTGGAAGCTCACGTTCTTCGAGGGCGGCGTACACACGCCGTTCTTCGCCCGCTGGCCCGCGCGCCTGCCGCGCGGGGTGAAGTACGACGAGCCCGCGGCGCACGTCGACGTGTTCGCCACCGCGGCGGCCGCCGCCGGCGCGCCGCTGCCGGCGGATCGCGTGATCGACGGCGTGGACCTGGTGAAGCGCGTGCGCGGCGAGCCCGACTCACGCCAGCGCGACGCCATCTACTGGCGTTCGGGTCACTACCGCTCGATCCTGTCGCACGGCTGGAAGCTGCAGAGCTCCGAGCGGCCCGAGAAGATCTGGCTGTTCGACCTCTCGAACGATCCGACCGAGCAGAAGAACCTGGCCGACGCGCAGCCCGAGAAGGTCGCCGAGCTCATGGCCAAGCTGGGCGAGCTCGACTCACAGATGGCGAAGCCCATCTGGCCGGCGCTGATCGAGGGCCCGACCGCCATCGACCACAGCCTGGCCGAGCCGTGGCAGGACGACGACGAGTACGTGAACTGGGCAAACTAGGGCCATGATCGGCGCAGGCGAGACCTTCGACGGCACCTGGCCCTTCCGCCCGCACTTCTACGACGGCGCGGGCTTCCGCATGCACTACGTCGACGAGGGCGCGGGCGACCCGATCGTGTGTCTCCACGGCGAGCCGACCTGGGGCTACCTGTACCGGCGCTTCATCCCGCGGCTGGCGAAGCTCGGGCGCGTGATCGTCCCGGACCACATGGGCTTCGGCAAGAGCGCGACGCCGCAGGAGCGCGAGTACTCGATCCGCGCGCACATCGACAATCTCGACTCACTCCTGGGTCACCTGAAGCTCGAACGGATCACGCTCGTGGGTCAGGACTGGGGCGGCCCGATCATGAGCGGCTGGGCGCTGCGCCATCCCGAGCGCGTGCAGCGGCTCTGCTACATGAACACCGGCGTGCCCGGCCGCGCGCCCGCGGGCACGCGCCGCGTGCAAGACCTGCCGTGGTACCAGTGGGCGCACGGCCCGGCGAGTGAGCCGGTGCTGTCGAACCTGGGCTCGACGATCCTGTCCGTGATGAAGCGCATCGGCTTCGAGCGCGCCGATCACGTCGACGAGACCTGGGTGCGCGCGTACGCGTCGGCCTTCCCGACCCCCGCCGACTGCAAGGGCGCGCTCCAGTTCCCCAAGAACATCGGCACGCCCGAGACGGTGGCGGCGATCCTGGAGCACGTCGCGAACCTGCCGCAGCTCGCGGCGAAGCCCGCCATGTACGTGCACGGCGAAGCCGACCGCGCGATCCCCACCGAGCTGTCGGTCGGCGCCTTCCGCTCGATCTGGCCCAAGGGGCCGGTGGTCACGCTGCCGGGCGTGGGTCACTTCATCCAGGAAGACGCGCCCGAGACCGCCTGCGCGCTGATCGAGCAGTTCATCCAGATGACGGCGTGAGTCAGGGCTTCACGAAGCGCAGCATGAAGCGGTCGCTCGTGCCGCGCTTCTCGCCCGCCACACGCGGTGACGTGCTCCAGCTGTGGTCGTCGGCGGGATTGCGCAGGGCGGCCGAGGCGCCGGCGAGCTTGAAGCCGGCCTTCTCCACCTCGGCGATCAGGAAGTCCTCGTTGATGCGGTGGAGCTGCAGTGACTCGTCGCCGGCGCCCGGCTTGGCGGCGTGGTCCACGATGCCGTAGACGCCGCCGGGGCGCAGCGCGCGCAGCACGATGGCGTTGATCTTTTCGCGGTCGAGCTTCTGCAGCACCCAGTCGTGGTAGTTCATGTTGACCACGACCGCGTCGAGCGACCCGTCGGGCGCGAGCTGGAAGTCGGCGTCGCTGGTGTTCTGGTGCACCGGAATCACCACGTGCACGAGCGCGGGCGAGGCCACGCGCCGGGTCCAGGCGTCTTCGATCTGCTTCAGCTCGGGCGGAAAGATCGGCTCCTGCGAGTAGACCTTGCCGCCCGCGCCCACCACGCGGGCCAGGAGCTCCGTCGTGTAGCCGCCGCCGGCCCACAGGTCGGCGACCTTCATGTTCGGGCTGATGCCGAAGAAGGCGAGCATCTGCGCAGGCTGGCGCCCGGCGTCGAGCGCCTTGTCGGCGTCGGGCCGGTCGGAGGCGGCGACCGCGTCGCGGATCGGCCCGGGAATCTCGGCCGGCTTGAACGCGGCTGACTCGCTGATCGCCATCGCCGCGAGAAACACGGCCGCCAGGAAGCCCTTCATGCGCGCACCCTCTCCTTCAAGCCGTGCTGCCGGAGGCGCCAGACCAGGAGCTCGATTCGATCCTGGCCGAAGAAGGGCTCGCCCCGGAAGGCCATCGTGGGCACGCCCCAGTGACCCGCCGCCTGGAGCGCGTTCTGGTTCTCTGCGATCACGGCGTCGAGCCGCTCCGCCTCGCGCGCGGCCACGGGATCCATCTCGGCCAGGTCGCAGCCGGCGCGCTTGGCGGCCTCGGCCAGGTGACTGCCTTCGTTCCAGCCGGCGGTGCCGCCGAAGATCACGCGCGAGACCTCGCTGATGAACGGCAGGCCGCGCCCGCGCTCGGCCGCGAGCGCCCCCAGCCGCGTGAGCCGGTAGATGTAGGGCTGCTCGGCCGCCACCTTGCGCGAGGGGAACTCCTGAACGATCGGGTCGGGCCGCGGCCAGGCGTACGGCATGCCCAGTGACTCGGCGATGCGCACCGTGTCGCGCAGCAGGTACATCGGGAAGAGCGGGTTCACCCGGTCGAAGAAGCCCTCGACCCGCACCGCGAGCGGCAGCACCGGGCGCACGTGGATCGCGAGGTCGTAGGTCTTCTCGAGCTCCACCAGGCGCGGCGTGGCGAGGTACGAATAGGGGCTGCGGAACGACCAGAAGACGTCGAGCTCGAGCGTCATGGGACCCATGGTCTCAGACCCCGCGCGCAATGTCAGAATGCGGCGATGGAACCACGAAGCTTCGTCCTCGCCGTGGGCGCCGCCGCGGCGCTGTCTTGCAGCGCCATGCAGCCCAAGCCGTACGCGTCGGACTCCGAGTTCAAGAGCTACATCGCCGGGCTGGGATTGGCGGGAGTCACCGCGCAGGCAGCCACCGCGCGCCTCGAGGGCGAGGGCTTCGCGTGCAACACCTCCGACAAGGTGATCGCGGGCGCGCCGCAGGAGATCGTGTTCCTGTGCCGGCGGACGGCGTCGGAGGTCGGCTGCAGTCAGACCCAGACCGTGGTCATGCAGCTCGACTGGGTCGGCACGCCGCGCGTCGAGCTCGCACCGGGCATGCGCATCAAGAGCCTGGGCAACGTGCTCGACAAGACCTGCAAGTAGAGTGAGAGGCCCAGAGACCACCGCCCGGAGGAGGGTGAGTCCTCCGGGCGGTCTCGGTGCTAGTTGCCGTCGAAGAGCGCGAAGAACGGGCGAGCCGGGACGACTTCCCAGGTGTAGTTGTCGCCGTGCTGCTGCGTGTAGAACACGCGCCAGCCCGCGACGAACGGGATCGGGAGCTTCGCGCCCAGGATGCCGTTCACGCCGGGGTCGCCGTCCGAGACGTGGAAGCCCGTGATCTCGTTGTCGTCCTCGTTCTGGAAGCCGTGGCCCGCGTCGGCGAGCGAGGCGTCCAGCGTCGACGAGGCGTCGCGGCCCTGCGCCAGGATGCGCGTCGGCAGCGCGCCCTGCGAGAAGTCGGTGCGCACGTCGAACAGATAGGCGGAGTCGAGCCCGTTGCGCGCCTGGTGCACGCCGGCGCCCGCGTCCTCGACGAACACGATGCCGTTGGGAGTCAGGAAGTTGCAGTTGTCGAGGCCCGTGTGAGCCACGTCGCCGTTGTAGAAGATCGACAGCGTGCCCGTGTCGGCGTTGGGGCGGGTCAGCGAAAGCCGGAAGATCCCGCCGAAGCCGCCGAAGTCGGAGCCGGCCTCGGTCTGCACGTTCGTGTCACCGGTCTCCGAGAAGAAGAACTGCGTGAACTTCGAGCCCGGGCGGAAGACGCCGTTCTCGGGGCGCTTGAACGGAGTGCCGCCCGCCGCCTTGGCCAGATCGTTGGCGTTGAAGTCACCCGTGCCGTCGGTCGCGTTGTCGTGGATCGTGATGAACTTGGTGCGGAACACCTTCCCGTAGGTGTGTTCGTCCTTGACGTCCTGAGACAGGATGTCGGCGTCGGCCTGGCCCGGGTGGAACACGATCGGCTGGCCGGGGTTGGCGAGTGACTGCAGCTGCAGCACCTGCAGCTTGCCACCCTTGGTGAGGTCGCGCGGGTCCTTGGGCACGAAGCGGTACACGAAGCTGTTGGGCTGCTTGGCGTGCTTGTTCAGCGCGCCCGCGGCGCCGCTCTGGTCCTCGACGAGCCACACGTTTCCGTTCGCGTCGTTCTGGATGCCCTCGTAGCCCGCGTGACCGAAGGCGAAGGTCAGGTTCACCACGCTGGAGGGCACGCCGAGCGTGGCCTGGTAGACGCTGGGCGCGCCGGCGTCCTCGGTCGTGAACAGCAGCCGCTGCGCGAACGGGTTCCAGGTCGAGCCGTCGATGGTCGAGATGGGGTTGCCGTCGGTGTCGTGGTCGGCGAGCAGCGTGACCCGGTGCGCGCCGTCGGCGTCGAGATTGATGCGCGAGATGAAGCTCAGTGCGCGGTCGGCGCTGTCCGTGACCGAGAGCTCGTGACCCTGGAACAGGAAGTGGTGCCCGTAGTCGTAGTTCGGGTCCGCACCCTGCACGTGGTCCAGCACGAGATAGGTGTTCTTGTCGGGCTCGGTCTTGGTGGCCTCGACGTTGTGCGTGTCGGACTGCACGTCCCCGGCCAGCGGCAGCATGGGGCCGTCGCCGTCGTAGCCGTAGAACGGGTTGTTCGAGGTCGGGTTCTCGAGCGCATTCGAGCCCTGAGCCGCGATGGTCTCGGTCAGCTCGACGGACAGCACGTTCGGCCGCGCCTCACCGTTGACGCGCGTGTTTGCGCTGGGAACGGGAGTGAGTCCGTTCGCCGACGCGCCCAATGAGAGCGCGCTCACCGAGCCGACGACGAGCGCAGCTCGAACCCATGGATTCGTTCGCATGTGACATGTCTCCTTTGCGCCGTCCGGCATGGACGGCCCCGCTAGGACGACTCGGGCCATGTCGAATCGCGCACGCAGGCGTCGGAGTGCGCGGCGATTCGATGGTGAGATCGTGTCGGCCGGTGAGCGCGATCACTCACCGGCGCTGCGGGTCAGCGCGCGAGTCTCTTCCGCGCGCCGGCGAGCGCGGCCAGCCCGAGTCCGACCAGCCCCGCGAGCGCGGGCTCGGGAGCCAGTGACTGTACCTGGATCACGCTCGTGAGCTCTCCGGAGTCGGAGACCAGCCGGAACGCGATCTCGGGCGTGCTCCACGCGCCGAGCGCGAACGGCACGTCCGTGAGCGCGGGCGAGGAGAGCGCGCTGCGATTGCTGTCGGCGAGCACGAGGCCGAACCCCGCTTGCGGGTTCGCGCCTACCACGCCGGAGACTGCGTTCAGCACGGTCAGCGCCTGGAACACGTCGTTGTAGGGCGCGTCGGCGGGCGCCCAGTCGGCGGTGAGGATCTCGATACCCGCGAGTGACGAAAACGAGTAGCTGCCCGCGTCGATGTGCATGGCGGCGAGCGGCGCCGCGAGCTCCCAGGTCCCGAACTGCGCATCGAGCGAGCTGGGGGGCGCCGTGCGCTCGAAAGTCAGCGTGCCGGAGACCGCGGTCCCCGGGTGAACCGAGCCGTCGGAGATTCCGTCGGGGTCATCGGCCTCGAGCACCACCCCCGCGAAGCTCACGGTGACTGGCGCGGCGTGCGCCGGCGCGGCCCACGCGGCCGCCCACGCACCCAGGACCCCCGCGATTGCCCACCGGAGACGCATCTCGCGCGATGATCTCGCGGGCTGAGGGCAAAACACAACTTGGATTTTCGGGATAAGCTCTGCTCATGACGGTGCGCATCGTCGACGGCACCAAGGACCACGCGGCGTTCGTCGCCTGGGTCTGTCTCGCGGCCGCGCGCTCCCAGCTTCCGCGCGGCTTCTGGGACTTCTACTTGGACTATCCCGAGCGCAACTGCCTGCGCTATCTCGAGCTGCTCGCCGCGACGGCCCAGCCGCACATGTTCCACCATTCCTGCTTCGTGGTCGCCGAGGTCGACGGCAGGCCTGCGGCGGCGCTGTGCGGCTACTTCGAAGACGAGCTGACCTACGCGATCCTGGGCCAGGCCATGGCCGAGGTCGACGAGAGACTCGGCCGCACGCCCGAAGAGGGCCAGGCCGGAATGGCGCGCAACGCGACCTTCTTCACGGTCACCCCCGAGCACCCACCGCGCACGTGGATCGTGGAGAACGTGGCCACGCTACCCGAGTTCCGCCGCCGCGGCCTGGTCGACGAGCTGCTCGGAGTCATTCTCGAACGCGGGCGTGCGCGCGGCGCGGCGCTCACGGACATCGGCCTGTTCATCGGCAACGACCCCGCGCAGGCCGCCTACGAGAAGGTCGGCTTCCGCATGGTGAGCGAGAAGCGAAGCCCCGAGCTCGAGCGCACCTGGGGCTCACCGGGCCTGCGGCTCCTGCGCCGGGCGCTCTAGGCGGGCAGCGAGATACTGCTCAGACCAGCTTCGCCGCCGCCTCCGGCGCATCGAAGTCCAGCGCATGCCCCGCTCCGGCCACGATTTGCAGGTCGGTCGCGCTCGGGAGTCTCTGGGCCCAGCGTTTGGCGTAGCTCGCGGGCAGGAGCCGGTCTTCGGCGCCCCACACCAGCTTCACCGGACAGGTGACCCGGTGCAGCCGCTTGGACAGGCCGAGCTGGCCCAAGGGCCAGAGCAGGCGCGCGGCGGCTTCGACCGCGCGGGTCTGTACGATCGTCCACTCGATCTGGTCTTCGGACGACAGGCCGGCGGGCGGAGTGAGTCGCGCCTTCGCGTACTCGGCGGGCTTGGCCGAGAGCAGGGGCGCGATCTCGGGCGCGCGGCGCGCCCAGGGGTCGGCCGGCGGCTCGGTCTCGTCGTAGAGGCCGAAGGGCGCGATCAGCACCAGGCTCTTCACGCTCTGGCGCGAGAATGCGGCCAGCTCGGCGGCCAGCATGCCGCCGATCGAGTGAGCCACGAGGTCCTTGCCCTCGAGGCCCGAGGCCTCGAGCAGGTCGAGCATGCAGATCACCCAGTCGGGGAGTGTGTCGAGCTGCTTGTGCAAAAGGCCGCCGCCCGGGAAGCCGGGCAGCGAGGGCACGATCACGCGCCGGCGCTCGGCCAGGCCGTCGAGGAACGGGCTCCACTCGACCAGCCCGCCCAGGCCGGCGAGATAGCCCAAAGGCTCGCCCTTGCCCTTCTCCCAGATCCGGATCGACTCACCGCCGAGCTTGATCGTGCGCTCGATGACTCCACCGGTGGTCATCGCACCACCACGGCGCGCGGATCGGAGCGGTCCTCGCGCGCCAGGGGCTTGGGCCACCAGTGGTCTTCCCACTGGTCCTCGAACAGGCCCCGAAGCTGCGGCGCGACGCGCTTGGCGAAGAGCTCGGTGTTGTAGAACGCCAGGTCCTTCTTCATGTTGCCGTACTGCAAGAGCAGCATGAGCTGGCCGACGTTCATGTTGACCGCCACTTCGCGCAGCTTCTCCGCGACCTCGTCGGGGCTGCCGATGATCACGTAGCCCTTCTCGACGATCTCCTCGAACGAGGGCTGTCCGAAGGCTTGTGCGTCGGTGGCCTTGTTCGCCGCGGCCACGACCTGTGACTGCACGCGCGCGCGGATCGTGGCCTCGCTCGAGTAACCCGCGGGGTTCGCGTAGCGCGCGTCGACGTGCAGGCAGCGGTTGAAGAAGTACTCGGCGGACTCGCGGTACAGCTCGAGCGCCTCCTTGTGCGTCTCGGCCACGCCCACGAACTGCAGGAAGCCGGCGCGGAAGGGGTTCTTGTCCTTGCCGAGCCGCGCCATCTCGTCCCAGAAGCCCTGCATGGTGGCCAGGCCGAGCTTGTACCCGAAGTAACTCAGGTAGGCGTACACGTAGTCCATCTCGGCGCACCAGCGCCAGGTCTCGATCGAGCCGCCGCCCGGGATCCAGACCGGAGGGTGCGGCTTCTGCACCGGCTTGGGCCAGGTGTTCACGTAGCGCAGCTGCTGGTAGCGGCCGTTCCAGGCGAACGTGCCGGGATCGGTCCAGGCCTTGATCACCAGGTCGTGCGCCTCGAGATACTTCTCGCGTAGCTGACTCGGGTTCTGGCCGTAGGCGTAGCAGGTGTCCATGGGCGTGCCGACCGGGAATCCGGCCACGAGCCGGCCGCCCGAGATGCAGTCGAGCATCGCGAACTCCTCCGCGACGCGAGTGGGCGGGTTGTAGAGCGCCAGTGAGTTGCCCATGACCACGATCGCGGCGTCGCGCGTGCGGCGCGCGAGGGAGGCGGCGATGAGGTTGGGCGAGGGCATGAGCCCGTAGGCGTTCTGGTGGTGCTCGTTCACGCACACGCCGTCGAAGCCGATCTCGGCCGCGAACTCGAGCTCGTCCATGAAGTCGTTGTACATGCCGTGCGCCTTGGCCGGGTCGAACAGCTTCGAGTCGATGTCGACCCACACCGACGCGTGCTTCTTGGTGAAGTCGTCGGGCAGATCGGTGTAAGGCATGAGATGAAACCAGAGCAGCTTCATGGGAGTGCCTTTCCGGGGACCGCACGTCCCGCCAGGGTGTAGAGTGACTCGCGCAGGAGCGCCCGCGCGCGCGGCAAGCCGAGACGCTCGTCGAAGAACGACGAGGTCGAGAGCCCGACGATCATCGCGTAGGCCGACTCCGCGGCGTCCTCGGGCGTCGCGCCCGCGCGGCAGCCGCAGGCCGCGAACAGGTGCGCGAGCCAGCCCTTCACGATCCGGTCGAACTGCGCCTTGGTGGCGTGCAGATCCTTGTCGTGCACGGCCAGGCCGAAGAACTCGAGCGTGATGCCCAGGTCGTTCTTCTCCAGGAGCTTCCCGCCGAAGAAGTAGTGGGCCACGCCGTCGAGCCGGTCCGGGGGCGGCAGCCGGTCCAGCCCGGCCAGGCCCTCCATGATCTGCGCGGTCACGGTCTCGAAGCAGGCGTTGAGCACCTCTTCCTTGTCCTTGAAGTAGTAGAGCAAGTGACTCGGGGTCATGTGCGCCGCGCGCGCAACTTCGGCCAGGCTGGTCGCCGCGAAGCCGCGCGCGAGCATGCGTTCGCACAGCGCCGCGACGATGCGCTCGCGCCGGCTCTTCTGAGTCACTTGCCTTTCCAATTGGGCTTCCTCTTCTCCGCGAACGCCTTCGGCCCCTCGACGAAGTCGTCGCTGTAGGTCATCTCGTGGATCGCCTCGTACTGCGAGTTGTCCATCGCGTGTCGGAGGTCCGCGATGTCGAGGCTCTGCATGACCGTCTCCTTGCTGGCGCGCACCGACAGCGGCGAGCACTCCAGGATCTGGTCCGCCCAGGCGCGCGCGCGCTTCATGAGCTCGTCGTGCGGCGAGACGTCGGTCACGAAGCCGAGCTCCTTGCCTTCCTGCGCGCTCACGCGCCGGCCGGTGAGAATCATGCCCATGGCCTGCTTCAGCGGCACCATGCGCGGCAGCCGCTGCAAGCCGCCCGCCAGCGCCGCCAGACCCACGCGCGGCTCGGGCAGCGCGAACACCGCCTTGTCCGACGCGATGATCAGGTCGCACGCCAGCGCGATCTCGAAGCCGCCGCCCATCGCCACGCCGTTCACCGCCGCGATGATCGGCTTGTTCAGCGTGTAGCGCGCAGTGAGTCCGCCGAAGCCCGTGCGCGGCTGGTGCCCCATGTCTCCGCCGCCCGCCTGGTACTTCAGGTCGTTACCCGCCGAGAACGCGCGGTCGCCGGCGCCGGTCATGATGCCGATCCAGAGCTTCGGGTCGTGCTCGAACTCGTCCCACGCCGCCGCCAGCTCGCGGTTCGCCGGCGGGTGGAGCGCGTTCATCACGTCGGGCCGGTTCATCGTGACGATGAAGATGTGTCCGTCGCGCTCGGTCTTGCAGAATTCCGGCATCCCTTCCTCCAGGTTTTCGCAGCGGATTTGAAGGGCATTCTACATCCGCGTTCGGGTAGGATGCCGGGCCCCAGGGAGACGCGAATGAAGCTCGACGAGCTGTTTTCGGTGAAAGGCAAGGTCGCCCTCGTGACGGGCGGCACGCGCGGAATCGGCCGGATGATCGCGCGCGGCTTCGTCGAGAACGGCGCGCGCACCTACGTGTGCTCGCGCAAGAAGGACGCATGTGAGGAGGCCGAGCGCGAGCTCGGAAAGCTCGGCGAGTGCAAGGCGTTCGCGGTCGACCTCGCCACAACGGAAGGCATTGCGCAGATCGTGCGCGAGCTCTCGGCGCGCGAGAGCGCGCTGCACGTCCTGGTGAACAACGCCGGCGCGAACTGGGGCGCGGAGCTCGACGTGTTTCCCGAATCGGGCTGGGACAAGGTCATGGACCTGAACCTGAAGTCGATCTTCTTCCTGACTCGCGACCTGTTGCCGCTCCTGCGCAAGGCAGGTACTCACTCCGATCCGGCGCGCGTGATCAACATCGGCTCGATCGACGGCCTGCACGTGCCCATCCTGGAGACCTACGCGTATTCGGCCGCGAAGGCGGCGCTGCACCACATGACCCGCGTGCTGGCGCGCAAGCTGGCGCCGCAGCACATCACGGTGAACGCGATCGCGCCGGGACCGTTCGAGAGCCAGATGATGAAGGCCACGCTCGACCGCTTTGGCGAGATGATCAAGAAGCAGAACCCGCGCGGCCGCATCGGCGAGCCGGAAGACATGGCCGGCGCGGCGATCTACCTGGCCTCGCGCGCGGGCTCGTACGTGACCGGCGCGGTGATTCCCGTCGACGGCGGGAGCGTGACCACGATTTGACCCCGCTCACCGACGCGGGCCTGCCCGCGTGGCTCGAGGCCCTGGGCGTGCTGCGCGCCGCGGGCGCGCGCGTGGCAGCCGCGGGCGACGGCAACATCAATTGGGTCCGGCGAGTCACCGCGGCCGACGGCACGCGCGTGGTGGTGAAGCAGGCCCGGCCCGCGCTCGAGCGCTTCCCGCAGTACCGGGTCGACACGCAGCGCATCGTGTACGAGGCGCGCTACGGCGAGGTGCTGCGGCGGCTGGTGCCCGGCCAGGCGCGGCTCCTGCCGCGCGTGCTCCGCTTCGTGGAAGAGGACCGCGCGCTGGTCATGGAAGACGTGAGTCCCGCCGAGAGACTCGACGCGCTGTTCGATTCGGGCCGCGCCTCGCCCGACACGCTGTTCGCGCTGGGCGAGTTTCTCGGCGCCGTGCACCGCACCACCGCGGCCGAGGCGCCGCTGCTCGCGCCGCGCTTCCAGAACGACGAGA
Organism: Myxococcota bacterium; assembly: GCA_035498015.1. NCBI lineage: Bacteria > Pseudomonadati > Myxococcota > Myxococcota bacterium. Next base: position 22,061 of record DATKAO010000217.1, on the reverse strand, counting down.
TGCGGCGGCTCCACGGCGAACACGTGTTCGCCCTGCCCTTCGCGCCCAACGACTTCCCGATCGAGCCGCGCCTGCGCGTGCTGGCCGACGCCGCGCTGGCCCGGCCCGGCGTGCGCGAGCGCATCGCCGAGCTGCGCACGAGATACTACGACTCGCGCGAGTCACTCTGTCACGGCGACGTGCAGGCCGGCAACGTGCTGGTCCAGAACGGCCGCCCCCGGCTGCTCGACGCCGAGATCGCCCACGTGGGCGACCCGGCCTTCGACCTGGGCACGGCCTTCGCCCACGTGCACGTGCAGCGGGTCCGGGCCCGCGACACAGATCTGTGTGAAGCCTGCGAGAAGGCCCTGGTCGACGGCTACGCGCCCGAGCGGGCGGTCCTGGCGCGGGCCCGGCGCTATGCCGGCGTGGAGGTCCTGCGCCGGGCGATCGGCGCCGCGCGCCTGCTCGTGCTCGGAACCACGGCGCGGGCCGAGCGCGCGCTCGAATTGGGTGCCGCTCTCGTCGCAGGCGAGTAACATCATGGCATGCCGCGGGACCTCCCCCCGACCGCGTCGCTCCGCGCTTTTTCGCGCTCTGCCCACGGGCTGTCCTTCAAGCGCGCCGCCGCCGAGCTGCACCTCTCGCCCTCGGCGCTTTCGCGTCAGATCCAGGGCCTGGAGGCGCACCTGGGGGTGAAGCTGTTCCGCCGGCTGAACCCCGGCCTCGAGCTCACCGACGAGGGCCAGCGCTATCTGGCCGTGGTCGATGCGGTGCTCGAGCAGCTGTTCGCGGCCCAGGACGCGCTCGCGCCCGAGGCGCGGCCGCTGCGCGTCTCGACGCTGCAGTCATTCAGCGAGAGCTGGCTGGTGCCGAACCTCGCCGACTTCGAGCGCGCCAGCCCCGGCACGCGCGTCGAGATCGAGGCCACGCTGCGCTACGCCGACTTCGCGCGCGAGCCGGTCGACGTGGCGATCCGCTTCGGCCGCGGCCCCTGGCACGGCCTGCACAGCGAGCCGCTGGTCGAATTGCGCTTCTTCCCGGTCGCGAGCCCCGCGCTCGCGGCCGGCGAGCCCGGTCTGCGCGAGCCCGCCGACCTGGCGCGGCACACGCTGATCCACAGCCAGCAGACGCCCGGCGCATGGCGCGCCTGGCTGCGCGCGGCGGGCGTGCCCGAGCTCGAGCCGCGGCGCAACGTGACTTACGACCACGTGGCGCTCGCGCTCGCGGCGGCCGAGTCGAGTCAGGGCGTGGCGCTCTCCACGCCGATCCTGTGCGGCCGGCGCATCGCCGAGGGCAAGCTCGTGCGCCCGTTCGCGATCTCGCTGCTCTCCGACGAGACCTATCACTTCGTGTGCCGGCCCGGCGACCTTCACGACCCGCGCATCGGCGCCTTCCGGCGCTGGCTCTTCGACCGGCTTGCAGCAGACGCAACCGCCTTTCCGCAATGAGCGTTTGCGGGGACTTGGAGTGAGTGCCAGGGTCGGGGCATGCGACAGCTCACCTGCCTTGCGGCCGGCGTTCTCGAGTGGCGTGACGTTCCGGAGCCCCGGCTCCAGGCCGACTGCGAGGCGCTGGTGCGACCGCTCGCCGTCGCGCGCTGCGACATCGACCGCTTCCTGGTCTCGGGCACGTTCCCGATCCGCGAGCCGTTCGCGCTGGGCCACGAGTGCGTGGCCGAGATCGTGGCACTGGGCGACGCGGTGCGGGGGCTCTCGCTCGGGCAGCGTGCCGTCCTCTCCTTCCAGGTGAGCTGCGGGCGCTGCGGCCGCTGCCGCGCCGGCCAGAGCGCGCTGTGCGAGCGCATGCCCGTCCTGTCGGACTACGGCATGCAGCCGCTCTCGGGCGTGGAGTACGGCGGCGTGCTCTCGGACCTGGTCCGCGTGCCGTTCGCCGAAGCCATGCTGTGTCCGATCTCGCCGCACATCGACCCGGTGGCGCTGGCCAGCGTGGCCGACAACGTGCCGGACGGCTGGCGCGCCGTGGCTCCGCACCTGCGCGCGCGCCCCGGCGCCGAGGTGCTCGTGGTGAGTCACGGCACTCCGAGCATCCCGCTCTACGCGGCGCAGGCGGCGCTCGTGCTGGGCGCGGGCGCGGTGCACTTCGCTTGCGCCGAGCGCGAGTCACTCGAGCTCGCGGCCAAGCTCGGCGCGCGGCCGATCGAGACCGACTTCGCCGACAAGCCGGGGCGTTTCCCGATCGTGGTCGACGCGGGACTCACGCAGCCGGGCCTCGCGTACGCGCTGCGCGCGACCGAGCCCGAAGGCACCTACCAGTCCGTCTCGTTCTACCCGGGGCCGCCGGTGCCGCTGCCGCTCGGGCGCATGTACACGCTGGGCATCCGCTGCGCGATCGGCCGCTGTCACGCCGCGGCGCTGCTGCCGGAGGTGGTGGCGGCGATCGAATCCGGGCGGCTGCGCCCGCAGGAGGTCACCACGCGCGTGGTCGGCTGGAGCGACGTGCGCGAGGCCTGGCCGGAGCCGGCCATCAAGCTCGTCGCGCGGCGCGACTGACCTGCTAAGCTGCGCCTCCCGATGGTGGAGGCGAGCGAGGCGGTCCCTGCAGTTTCCGACGAGGCGCCGCCGGCCGCAGCCTCGCTCGAGGCCGCCTTCGAGGCCGAGGTGCGGCGCAACCTGCGCCGCAACTATCTGGCGCACCTGTGCCACGGGCTGTTCGGCCAGACCGGCTTCCGCCTGGTGACTGCGCCGACCTTCATTCCCGACTACATCTACGCCATCTCGGGCGGGTCGGCGGTGTGGGTGGGCGTCGCGCGCTCCGCGCAGTCACTCGGCCAGTGTCTCTCGCCGCTGTTCTCCGCCACCGTCATCGAGCACCGCCGCAAGGTGCTGCCCATGGCCCTGCGCGTGGGCAACCTGGTGCGCGCGCAGGTGCTGGGCATGGCGCTCGCGGGCTTCTTCCTCGGCTCGGGCCAGAACCTGATCGCGGTGTGCATCTTCCTGGGCCTGTTCGGCTTCTTCATGGGCGTGCAGGGCGTCACCTTCAACTTCCTGATGGCCAAGGTGATCCCGGTCGACGTGCGCGGCCGGCTCTCGGGTCTGCGCAACGCGCTGGCGGGGATCACGTCCTCGGCCGTCGGGTATCTCGCGGGCGCCTACTTCGTGCAGAACAACGTGCTCGGGAACGGCTACGCCACGACCTTCCTGGTGGCCTTCGGGCTGACCGAGCTCGGGCTGTTGATGATGATGTTCATCCGCGAGCCCGAGTCACCCGCGGTGCGCGAGCGCACCGGCGTGATCGCGCGCCTGCGCGACCTGCCGGAGCTCTTGCGCGCCGACCCGAACTTCGGCGCGTATCTCCTGGCCTGCGTGCTCGGCAGCCTGGGACGCGTCGCCATGCCCTACTACGTGCTGTCGGCGGGTCACCGGCTGCACATCGGCGGCACCGAGCTCGGCGAGCTCACGGCCGCGTTCCTGCTCTCCTCGACCGTGCTCAACCTGTTCTGGGGCACGGTCGCCGACCGCATGGGCTTCCGCGCCGTGTTCCTGGGCGCGCTCGGGCTCTGGATCCTGGGCACGCTCGCGCTCTTCGGCACCTCGAGCTACGCGGGTCTCATGGGCGCGATGGTGGCCGTGGGCACGGGCTCGGGCGGCTTCGTGATGGGCCAGCAGAACCTGGTGCTCGAGTTCGGCCGGCGCGAAGACCTGCCGCTGCGCATCGGCGCGGCCAACTCCACGACCGAAGCCATGGGCGTGATCGCGCCGCTGGCCGGAGGAGTCATCGCGACCGCGCTCTCGTTCGAGGCGGTGTTCGCCTGCGCGATCGCCTTCAAGCTGGCGGCCGCCGCGGTGGTGCTCCTGCGGCTGCGCGAGCCGCGCACGGCGCGGCCCTGACGTTAGACTCCGGGGTGTGTCGATCGCGCGGGCGCTGACCCGATTCGCCGCCGCCGCCTGGCTCACCACCTGGCTCGGCGGAGCCGCGCTGTCCGCGCGGGCCGACGTGGTCCCGCCCCCGCCCTCGCCCGCGCCGCTGCCGGGCGAAGCCGCCGCCCCCGCCCCGCCGGCCGAGGTGATTCCCGCGCCCGAGATCGTGAGTCGCGCCGAGGACGCCAAGAACCTGGTGCGGCGCATCCACGACCAGAACACCGAGGGCCCGCTGCAGCAGGAGATCGCGGAGCGGCTGCCCGAGACCTCGGCGCGGCTGCGCGAGCGCACGGCGCGCGCCGACGCGCTGCTCGAAGCCTCGCCCACGCTCGACGCGCTGAACGACCTCGACAACGAGTGGCGCTCGCGCCTCGACCGGCTGCGGACCTGGCGCCTGGGACTGACCCGCATCGCGCAGCAGATCGAGGCCGACCTGCGCGTGCTGCAGGGCGAGCGCGAGCTGTGGGAGCGCACGCGCGACGCGCCCGAGGCCGCGGGGCTGCCGCCGGCCACGCGCGAGCGCATCTCCGACACACTCTCCATGGTGAGCGGCGCGGAGCGCCGGCTGAAGGACCAGCGCAGCCAGGCGCTCACGCTGCAGGACGAGGTCGCGAGCGAAGAGCTCGTGGTGAGCTCGATGGTCGACCGCATCGCGCGGCAGCGCGGCGACCAGAGCAAGCACCTGTTCGAGCGCGACGCGCCGCCACTGTGGAGCTCCGAGGCGTGGGCGCCGTCCGGCGACCCCGCGTTCGTACCCGAGAGAGTGCGCGCCGCGGTCGAGCGCAAGCTCGACCTGTTGCGCGAGTTCCTCACGCTCTCGGTCGCGCGCGTGCAGGTCGAGCTCACGATCTTCGCGGTGGCACTCACGCTGCTGTTGCTGGCGCGCCGGCGAGTCACCCGCTCGCCCGCGGCCGCGGACCCGGCCCTGCAAATGCCCACGCGCATCTTCGAGCGCCCGATCTCGGCCGCGCTGGTGGTGGCGATCAGCTCGACCTTCTGGCTCATGCCGCGCTCGCCCGGGGTGCTGTCCGAGGTCGAGGCGCTCACCCTGCTGATCCCCGTGCTGCGCCTGCTTCCGCCCGAGCTGGTCGGCGGCCTGCGCGCGGGGCTGATCGGGCTGGCCACGCTGTTCTTCCTGGGCTCGATCCGCGGGCTGCTCTCGGCCTCGCCCACCGTCGAGCGCTTCCTCATGCTGCCGGAGACGATCGGCACGATCTGGCTGCTCGCCTGGGTGCTGCGCAAGGACCACGCGGACCGGCTGCGCGGGGTCGGGCTGTTCGGCCCGGTGGCCGTGCCGGTGTCTCGCGTGGCCCTGGCCGTGTGTCTCGGGGCGGCCGCCGCCAACCTGTTCGGCCAGATCCAGCTCTCGCGCGTGCTCTTGCGCGGCGTGCTCGTGACCATCTACGCCGGCATCGCGATCTACGCGCTGGTGCGCTTCGCGACCGGCGTGGTGACGGCCGCGCTGCGCAGTGACTTTGCGCGCAAGCTGCAGTCGGTGCGCGATCACGGCGAGCTGATGCGCCACCGAATCAACGGCCTGCAGCGCTGGGTCGGGCTCTTGTTGTGGGTCGGCACCTCGCTGCGCGCGATGGGGCTCGAGCCCAGCGTGCGCAGCGCGCTGGTCGTCATGTTCCAGGCGCGGCTCGAGGTCGGCACGGTGTCGGTCAGCCTCGGCAACGTGGTGGCGTTCTTCCTCGCGATCTGGCTCTCGGCGCAGATCTCGCGCTTCCTGCGCTTCTTCCTCGACGAGGACGTGCTGCCGCACGTGTCACTGCCGCGCGGCGTGCCGGCGGCCATCTCGACCGGCGTCCACTACACGATCCTGGCGGGCGGCTTCGTGATCGCGATCGGGGCGGCGGGCATCGACCTGTCGAAGTTCGGCCTGATCGCCGGCGCGCTGGGCGTGGGTATCGGCTTCGGCCTGCAGAACGTGGTCAACAACTTCGTGTCGGGTCTGATCCTGCTGTTCGAGAGACCCGTGCAGACCGGCGACCAGATCGACATCGGGCCGATCTCGGGCGAGGTGAAGCGTATCGGCATCCGCTCCAGCACGGTGCGCACCGGCGAAGGCGCCGACGTGATCGTGCCCAACGCCACGCTGATCTCCGAGAGACTGGTGAACTGGACTTTCTCGGACCGCACGCGGCGCTTCGACCTCGAGCTCACCGTGGGCGCCGGCTCCGACGCCAACAAGGTGATTGCGATCCTGCTCGAGACCTCCCGCGGCCGCTCCGAGGTGCTGTCACTGCCCGAGCCGGTGGCGCTGTTCACGCGCTTCGCGGACGGAGGCGGGCTCGTGTTCCAGCTCCAGATCTGGTGCCGCGTGGAGATCGGCTCGCGGGTGCGCAGCGAGCTCCTGGTGGCGCTGCTCGAGGCGCTGCGCGGGGCGGGCATCGAGATCCCGTTTCCGCAGCGCGAAGTGCACCTGCGCGTGGAGTCCCGCAGCGAGTAACTCGCCCGGTCCGGCCGGTCAGGGTTTCTTGAAACTCCCTGCGGCGGCGTGGTAATGAGAACTCGTTCTACGCTCCGCATACGTTCCACACAGGAAGGAAACATGCAGCCGAACGCCGCCGAGAGACCCCCGCGCCGCTCCCGTGCCGAATCCAAGGAAGCCACCAAGCAGTCGCTCTTGTACGCGGGGCTGATCGAGCTCGTGGAGCGCGGCCTCGACGCGCCGAGCCTCGACGCGATCTGCGCGCGGGCAGGCTACACGCGGGGCGCGTTCTACGTGCACTTCAAGGACCGCGAAGACTTCTTCGTCGCGGTCATGGACTGGGCGTTGACCGGCATTCTGACCAGCGTGGTCGGCGCCAACGGAGACACCGACCTGAGGACGGCCGTCGACCGCTTCACGGGCTACATGGTGCACCGCGAGTGGCCGGTGGTGGGCAAGTACCCGATCGCCACGCACCGCCTGTCGGAGGCGATCTGCCGCTCGGAGCAGCTGAAGGAGCGCTGGGGCGAGGTGTTTCGGAAGATCACCGAGGGCCTCGCGCAGCTGGTCGTGCGCGCGCAGGAAAAGGGCGAGGTGAAGAAGAGCCTCGATCCGGTGCGCGCCGCGGAGAGCATCGTGACGCTCGGTGTCGGCGCGATGCACCTGCAGGACACGGGTGTCGTCTTCCCGCAGGCGCAGATGACCGCATCCGTCCTGGCACTCCTGGAAGCCTGATTCCGCGCCTCTAACCTGCTCTGGCGGCGGCCGCGAAATTCGGCTGCAATCGGCGCGGCATGCGGCTCGGGGGGATCGTCGCTCTGCTCGTCGGCTCGCTCGCGTGGGCGCCCTCGCCGGCCGCCCGCGCCGAGCCGCTCCAGGTCCTGGGGCAGACGATCGCGCGCGGCGAGGTGCGGCGGCTGGCGCTGCCGGTCGGTGAGTCGGTCGGCGGCGACAGCTCGACGCCGGTGATCGTGGTCGCGGGCGCGAAGCCCGGGCGCGTGGTGTGTCTCACCGGCGGCATCCACGGCGACGAGCTGAACGGGGTCGAGGTGGTGCGGCGCTCGCTCGAGCGCACCCAGGCCGCGGAGCTGCGGGGAACACTGATCGGTGTACCGATCGTGAACCTGGCCGCGTTCCGGCGCGGCTCGCGCTACCTGCCCGACCGCCGCGACCTGAACCGCTTCTTCCCCGGTCACTCGAAGGGCAGCTCGGCCGCGCGGCTGGCGCGGCGCCTGTTCGACGACGTGGTGAGACACTGCGAGCTGCTGGTCGACGTGCACTCCGGCTCGTTCCATCGCACCAACCTGCCGCAGGTGCGCGGCGACCTGCGGCGCGCCGACGTGCTGGCGCTGGCCAAGGCCTTCGGCAGCCCGCTCGCCATCCACAACGAGGGCCGGCCCGGCACGCTGCGCCGCGCCGCGACCGACGCGGGCATTCCCGCGATCGCCTACGAGGCCGGCGAGCCCATGCGCTTCCAGGAAGACGCCATCGGGCGCGGGCTCGCGGGTGTGCGCCAGCTCCTGGGCGCGCTCGACATGCTGCCCCCCGCCGCCGACGCGCTGCCGGCGCCCGCGATCTACTTCCGCTCCCGCTGGGTGCGCGCCGAGGAGGGCGGGATCCTGGCCGCGCGCGCGCAGCTCGGCGACATGGTGCAGGCGAAGCAGCTGCTCGGCACCGTGTTCGATCCGATCTCGAACCAGAAGACCAAGATCCGCGCGCCCGAGCGCGGGCGCATCATCGGCGTGGCGATCGACCAGCTTGTCATGCCCGGCTACGCGGCCTTCCACATCGCGACCGAGGGCGGAGTGCAGCGCACGAGCCTGCCCGCCGCGCTGCCCAGCGTCGATCAGGGCGAGGACGCCGCGCGCGCCGGGCTCGAGGAGCGGCCCGATTAGCGCGCGGACGCCGACGTGAATCGCGCGGCGGTCTTGACCGGGAGTCTCCTGGTCGCGATCGGGCTGGCGATCTTCGCCTGGAAGACGCTGGTGCTGCACCTGCCGGTGTGGCCGTCCGGCGTCGAGAACCTGTGGCGCGTGGAGCTCGAGATCGACGCGCGCGGCTCGGGTCAGCGCGGCAGCGTGCGCTCGGCATTGCCCGACTCCGACAACCAGCAGGAGATCTTCGACGAGCGCCAGACGAGTGATCGGCTGGTGTTCACGATCCGCACCGAGAAGACCGGCCAGCGCATCGGCATCTGGAGCGGCAAGTTCGACGGCGTCCACAACCTGACCCACGCCTTCCGCGTGCAGCTCTCCGAAGAGCCGCTGCCGCTGCCCAGCGACGTGGGCCTGGCCCCGCCCAAGGAGATCGCCGAGCAGTATCTGCGCTCGAGCACTCACTTCCCGTCCGACGCGCCCGAGCTGCACGACCTCTTGGGCAACATCGCGCCCGCGAACCCCAACGACCCCCTGGGCCAGATGCGCCTGTTGCTCGGCTACGTCGCCGACGAGATCCTGACCGCCAACACCGGCAGCGACGATGCGCTGCTCACCCTGGCGGCCGGCGAAGGCAGCCAGGTCGGGAAGGCACGGCTCCTGGTCGCGCTGCTGCGCGCTGCGGGCTACCCCGCGCGCATCGCCGCCGGGCTGCGGCTGGGCGCGCAGAAGGAGGGCCGCGAGGCCGTGTGGGCCGAGGCCTGGATCGGCGGCGAGTGGATCTCGCTCTCGCCCTCGCTGGGCTTCTTCGGCGCGCGCCCGCCGGACCTCCTGCTCTTGCGCAAGGGCAGCTCGACGCTGGTGGAGGAGACCGGGCTCGAGGCGCTGTCCTCGCGCTACCGCGTGCTGCGCGAGTCACTTCGCGCCGACGAGGTGGCGTCGTTCATGGTGCCGTCGAACCCGATCCTGGCGGCGATCTCGCTGTACCGCCTGCCGGTGGGCTCGCAGCAGGCGCTGCGCATTCTCCTGGTGTTCCCGATCGGCGCGCTGATCATCGCGGTGATCCGCAACCTGGTCGGGCTGCGCACGTTCGGCACGTTCATGCCGCTTTTGATCTCGCTCGCGCTGCGCGAGCTGCCGCTCGGGCTGGGGCTCGGGCTGGTGGGCTCGGTGATCGCGCTCGGCATCGTGTCACGGCTCCTGCTCGAGAGACTCCAGCTCTTGCTCGTGCCGCGGCTCGGCGTGCTCTTGTGCGTGGTGGTGCTGGCGATCACCGCCCAGTCACTCTTCGGGCGCACCTACGAGGTCAAGGACCTGTACGCGAGCGTGCTGTTTCCGGTGGTGATCATGACCATGCTGATCGAGCGCTTCTCGATCACCACGGCCGAGGAGGGCATGCCCTCGGCCGTGCGGCGGCTCACTACCTCGACCTTCGCGGCGATCTGCGTGTATCCGATCTTCCGCATCGCGGCGCTCGAGCACCTGATGTTCGGCTTCCCGGAGCTCGTGATCTCGGTCATGGGCATCCTGGTCTGGATCGGTGGTTACAACGGCTACCGCGCCTCGGAGCTGTGGCGCTTCCGCAGCCTGGCGCGCGGTCTCGAGGACGAGTCACCATGAGTCTCGCGTCGCGGCTGCGCGCGATGGGCGTGCTCGGCATCAACCGCCGCAACGGCGAGTACACTTCGCGCTGGAACCGGCGCGCGCACTACCCCAGCGTGGACGACAAGCTCCAGACCAAGCGCCTGCTGCGCGACGCGGGCATCGCCACCGCGCCCGTGCTCGCGGTCGCGCGCACGAACTCCGAGGTGCGCGGCATGCTGCGCGAGCTCGACGCCTACGCGTCGTTCGTGATCAAGCCCGCGCACGGCGCGATGGGCAACGGCATCCTGGTGGTGCTGGAGCGCGACGGCGACTGGTTCCTGCGGCCCGGCGGGCAGTGGCTCGACCGCCGTGCGCTGTCGTATCACTCGGCCAGCATCATCTCGGGCGCGTACGCGCTCGGCGGCCAGCCCGACGTGGCGTTCGCCGAGGAGCGGCTGTCGGTGCACCGCGACCTGCGCGCGATCTCGGCGGAGGGCGTGCCCGACGTGCGCGTGGTCGTGTATCGCGGCGTGCCGGTCATGTCGATGACTCGCCTGCCCACGCACCGCTCGCGCGGCCGCGCCAACCTGCACCAGGGGGCGGTCGGCGCGGGCGTGGACCTCGATTCGGGAGTCACGAGCTTCGCGGTCTGCGACGGGCGCGCGGTCGACGTGCACCCCGACACACAGGAGGCCGTGCTCGCGCGCATGATTCCCGAGTTCGAGCGCGTGCTCGAGATCGCCGTACGCGCCAGCGACCAGACGCGGCTGGGCTACGTGGGAGCCGACGTGGTGGTCGACGAGGACCACGGCCCGCTGGTGCTCGAGCTGAACGCGCGGCCGGGCCTGGCGATCCAGGTCGCGAACCGCGCGGGGCTCGTGCCGCGGCTCGCCGAGGTCGACCGGCGCGTGCGGCCCGAGATGCACTGGCCCGAGCGCATCGCGCTGGGGCGCGAGATCGCGCGCCGCGCGCGCGCCGGAGCGCTGCCTTGAAGCCTCACGCCGCCCTGTACCTTCTGCTCGTGGCCGCGCTCGCGCTGACCGGCGATCTCGGCGCGCAGGAGCCCTCCGCGCCCCCCGCGACGGCCAGGCTTCGCTACGACTTCCACGTCGAGGCCCAGATCGTGCCCACGGAGCGCGCTGCGCACGTGACCCTCGAGCTCGGCAAGGGCGCCGAGAACGTCGACTGGCTGCGCTTTCGCATCGATCCGCAGCGTCACCTCCTGTTCCGAGGCGACGGCCAGGTGCACGTCGAGGGCGCGCACGTCACGTGGACCCCGCCGCGCACGGGCGGGAAGCTGACCTACGTGTTCCGCATCGACCACCTGCGCGACGCGCGCCGCTACGACGCCCGCTGCGCGAAGACCTGGGCGATCTTCCGCGGCGAGGACCTCGTGCCGCCGGCGCGCGTGAAGGCCGCCGACGGCGCGCGCTCGCACACGCGCTTTCGCGTGCGCGTGCCCGACAGCTGGTCGATCGTGACTCCCTTCGGGAAGCTGCGCAGCGGCGAGTTCAAGGTCGAGAAACGCCACCACGCCTTCGCGCGCCCCACGGGCTGGATGATCGCGGGCGACCTGGGCGTGCTGCGCGAAGAGGTCGCGGGCGTGAAGGTCGCGATCGCGGGGCCGCGCACCATGGGCGTGCGCCGCCAGGACATGCTGGCGCTCCTGCACTGGACCCTGCCCGTGCTGCGCCAGGTGCTCGGCACGCTGCCCGAGAGGCTCCTGGTCGTGAGCGCGGCCGACCCGATGTGGCACGGCGGTCTCTCGGGCCCCGACTCACTCTTCCTGCACGCGCACCGGCCGCTGATCACCGAGGACGGCCCGAGCCCGCTGCTGCACGAGGTCATGCACACGGCCCTGGGCCTGCGGCCCGGAAACGACGGCGACTGGGCGATCGAAGGGCTCGCGCAGTACTACTCGCTGCAGCTCCTCGGGCGCTCGCACACGATCTCGCCCGAGCGGCTGGCGAAGGCCTTCGAGCTCCAGGCCGAGAAGGGCAAGGAGGCCGCGCACCTGCGCAGCCGGAGTGTCTCGGGCGCCGGCACCGCGCGCTCGCTCACGGTGCTGCGCGCGCTCGACCAGCGCATCGCCGAGCACACCCACGGCCAGAAGACGCTCGACGACGTGGTGCGCATCCTGGTCGGCGAGGGCGGCACGGTGACCACGGATCGGGTCGAGAAGGCCGCGGAGAAGGTGTCGGGTCTCGATCTCTCGGCGTTCTTCAAGTCGGAAGTGCCGTAGACGGCACAGTCAGACAGTCACTCCTGCAGGCGCTTGATCAGCTTCAGCAGCCGCGCGCGCTCCACCACGACCGTCATCATGATGAAGCCCGCGAGCATGGTGAGCGTGCCGGTGAAGATGCGCACGAGCAGCACCATCATGCCGGCCGAGAACTGCATGTTGCGCGACAGACCGTGGAGCAGGCGCTGCTCGGTCGGCGTCTGCGGCTCGGCGTTCTCGACCATCCACAGCCCGCGCTGGAACAGGAAGCCGAGCTGCGCGATCGGCCGGTCGAAGCCGGTGTCCTGGCGTGGATCGGCGCTGGGGTCGTAGCGCAGGATCGCCCACGCCAGGTAGGCGATGCCGCACAGCGAGATCAACGCGCCGGCGACCGCCAGCGGGCGCTGGTGGTTCTTGACCCGCGAGAGGAAGCTCGCGTCCTGGCCTTCGAGCACACTCACCGCGCGCGCTTCCCCGACCACTGGAAGCGCGCCAGATCGACCCGCTCGCGCGCGTCGAAGCGCACGCCTTCGCGCTCGAGCAGGCGCCGCTGCACCAGGTCGCCGCCGGAGTAGCGCCGCGCCGAGATCCGCCCCTGTGAGTTGATCACGCGCTGCCACGGGACCGGGCGGCCCTGGTCGGGCAGGGCATGCAGGGCGTAACCCACCAGCCGCGCCGCGCCTCCAAGACCTGCGATGCGCGCGACTTGCCCGTAAGTTGCCACCCGGCCAGCGGGAATGCGGCGCACGACCTTCCAGACGCGTTCGTACGAGCTCGGCAGCTTCATCCGCACCCCAGACCGAGATTTCGGCACGAGGCTATGCTTCCATAAGCGCCGGCGCCGGACACCCCCCGGGTTTCCGGCCGACGACAGGAGGGCTCGATGAGCCAGGTCACCGAGCGCGACGTCCTCGACGCGCTCCGCCCCATCCAAGACCCCGACTTCAAGCGCTCGATCGTCGATCTGGGCTTCGTGAAGAACCTCCGGATCGACGGCGGAAAGGTCGCGTTCGCGATCGAGCTCACCACCCCGGCCTGCCCGGTCAAGGAGCGCTTCGAGGGCGAGGCGCGCGCGGCGGTCGCAAAGCTCGCCGGAGTGACTGCCGTCGACGTGACCATGACGGCTCAGACGCGCGGCTCGACCCATGCTTCGAAGCCCGAAGGGCTCGAAGGCGTGAAGAACGTGGTCGCGGTGGCGAGCGGCAAGGGCGGCGTGGGCAAGTCGACCGTGGCGGTGAACCTGGCGCTCGCGCTCGCGGAGACCGGCGCGAAGGTCGGTCTGCTCGACTGCGACGTGTACGGTCCGTCGATTCCGCTCATGCTCCACATCTCGGGCCGCCCGCAAGTGACCCCCGACAAGAAGATCCACCCGCTCATGAGCTACGGGCTCAAGCTCATGTCGATCGGCTTCCTCGCGGGCGAGAACGCGCCGGTGATCTGGCGCGGCCCGATGGTGCACGGGATCATCCGCCAGTTCCTGTCCGACGTGAAGTGGGGCGAGCTCGACTATCTCGTGCTCGACCTGCCCCCGGGCACCGGCGACGCCGCGCTCACCATCTGCCAGACCGCCCCGCTCGCGGGCGCGGTGATCGTGACCACGCCGCAGGAGGTCGCGCTGATCGACGCGCGCAAGGGCCTGCAGATGTTCCAGCGCGTGAACGTGCCCGTGCTCGGCATCGTCGAGAACATGAGCTGGTTCGAGTGCGACGGCTGCGGCAAGCGACACACCTTGTTCGGCTCGGGCGGCGCGGAGCGCGCGGCGCGCGAGCTCGGCACCGACGTGCTGGGTCACGTGCCGCTGCAGCCCGACGTGGTGACTTCGGGCGACGAGGGCCGGCCGACGGTGATCGCGGCCCCGGACTCGGCGGCCGCGCGCGAGATCCGCACCGTGGCGGGCCTGGTCGCGCGCAAGCTCTCGCTGCTCAACGCCGAGACGCCGCCGGTCGTCGGCACGAACATCGAGTGGGTGAACACGCCCTGATGAAGCTCGTGCGCTGGGACTCCTCGGCCTGGGCGTTCTCGGCCGAAAAGATGAAGAAGGTCGGGCTGTTCGAGACCGAGCGCTTCTTCCTCGACCTGTACTGTCTCGAGCCCGGCCAGTCACAGAAGCCGCACGCCCACGCCGGCTGCGACAAGGTATATCTCGTGGTCGAGGGCCGCGGCCGCTTCCGCGTGGGCGACGACCTGCGCGAGCTCGGACCCGGCGAAGGCGTGCTCGCGGGCTCGGGCGAGGTGCACGGGGTGGAGAATCACTCCGGCGGCCGACTCGTGGTGCTCACGTGGATGTCCCCTCCTCCTGCCCGGTGAGCTTCGCTCGCCTGCGGCTCGCTGCGCGCGCCTGCGGCGCTTGCCGGCTCGGCTCAGGGCGGCCTTCGCCTCGCCGAACGGTTCGTAGATGAGCGACTCACCTTTGGCCGCGGCGCTCTCGATCGCGGGCTCGGACCCGAGCGGCGGGGCCGGGCTGCAGCTCGACCTGCAGGTGTTCGCGCTGCACGGCGTGCACGGCATGGCCGTGCCCACGGCGCTCACCGTGCAGACCACCCAGGGCGTGAGGCGGCTCTCTCCGGTGTTTCCCAGCGTGGTCGCGGAGCAGATCACCGCCGTGCTCGCCGACCTGCGGCCGCGCGCGCTGAAGCTCGGCATGCTGGCCACCGACGACATCGTGCTCGCGGTCGCAAACGCGCTGGCGCGCTGGGAGGTGCCGCGCGTGGTGGACCCGGTGTTCCGCGCCAGCGACGGCACGTTCCTGCTCGAGCAGCGCGCGCTCGGGAACCTGGTCGAGCGGCTGATCTACGGCGCCGCCCTCGTGACTCCCAACCTTCCCGAGGCCGAGGCGCTCGTGGGCGAGACCGATCCCGAGCGCGCGGCGCCGCTCTTTCTCGAGCTGGGTGCCGAGGCGGTGCTGGTGAAGGGCGGGCACGCCGACGGCCCGCCCGACGACTATCTCGCCACGCGCGCCGGCGCGCGCCTGTGGCTGCGCGGCGAGCGCTCGGACGTGGGCCCCGTGCACGGCACCGGCTGCGCGCTCTCGGCCGCGATCACCGCGCGGCTGGCCCGCGGCGAGTCACTCGAGAATGCTGTACGCGGCGCGAAGGCGTACGTGGCGCGGGCGATCGCCGCGAGTCGGCCGCTCGGCAAGGGGGCGCGGGTGCTGGGGCTCAGCGGCCCAGCGTGAAGCCCGCGCTCGACTGCAGCTTCTGGAAGAACGACTCGCTGTAGGCGTCTTCCGGTGACTCGCGCACCATGCGGTCGAGCACGTCGGCGTCCTTGCCCACGAGGATGCGCCAGCGCTCGTCGCGCACTCCCTGGAGGATCACCTGCGCCGCCTCGGCGGCGGTCATCGGGGCCATGTCGCGGAAGGCGTCGCCGATCATGACCAGCGCCTGACGGACCTGGTCGGTGCTCGCACCGCCCACCGGGAAGCCCGCGCGCTCCATGCGCGCGCGCGCCTCGGAGAGCTGCTCGTCGCTCATCTCCTTGGGGTCGCGGCCCAGGATCTTGCCGGAGTTGATCACGATCGAGGTGCCGATGTGACCCGGCATGACGACCGACACCTTGATGTGCGGGGCGTTCAGCTTGAAGTCGTTGACCAGCGCCTCGCTGAAGCCCTTCACCGCGAACTTCGCCGCGCTGTAGGCCGTGTGGGCGGACTGCGGGCCGAGTGACGCCCAGAAGCCGTTCACCGAGCTCGTGTTGATCAGGTGGGCCTCGCGGCTCTTCATGAGCAGCGGCAGGAACGCGCGCGAGCAGTGGTACACGCCGCCCCAGCACACGTCGAAGGTCTTGTCCCACTCCTCGCGCTCGTCGTTCACGAAGCTCCCGCCGCCGCCGATGCCCGCGTTGTTGAACAGGAGGTCGACGTGGTCGGTCTCGTGCTCCTCCGCCACGGCATCGCGGAAGGCCACGACCTGGCGCTCGAGCGACACATCGGCGAGGTGCGTGGTGACTCGCACGCGCGGCGCGTGCGAGAGACACAGCGCGCGCGTCTGCGCCATGTTCTCTTCCGAGACGTCGCACATGGCGATGTGCGCGCCGGCCTCCGCGAGCTGCCGAGCCAGCTCGCGCCCCATGCCCGTTCCGCCGCCGGTGATGACGGCGATCTTCCCTGCAAAGCTCTTCATGGGCGGAGTCTACCGCGCGCGCGGTCTCGATTTCTCGAAGGTGGTACGCTCGGCGCAACCCCAAGGGAGGACCCGCCATGGCTCAGGAACCCGCGCAGATGCCCGCCGACATGCTCCAGCGGATGATGGCGATGATGAGCACCCCGCCGTCCGACGTGCCGGGCTTGCGCAAGATGCTGGACCAGTTCGCGGAGCTGTTGAACGCGGGCGGGCCCGAGATCGGCGCGCTGCACGAGAACGTGCTGGTGCGCGAGGTCGACGGCGCGCGCGTGACTGCCGACGTGTTCGTGCCCAAGGGCAAGGGGCCGCACCCGGTGCTCGTGTATCTGCACGGCGGCGGCTGGGTCGCCGGCAGCCCGCGCACGCACCGCAAGCTGACGGCGCGCTTCGCCGAGGCCGGGTATCTCGTGACCAGCATCGACTACCGGCTGGCGCCCGAGGCGGCCTTCCCCAAGGGCTTCGAGGACTGCGTGCACGCCGTGCGCTGGGCCGCGGAGAACGCGGCGCGCTGGGGCGGCGACGCCAGGCGCATCGCGATCGGTGGTGACTCTGCGGGCGGCAATCTGTCGGCCGCGGTGTCCGCGCACCTGGCGAGTGACTCGAGCGCGCCCCGGCTGCGCGCGGCGCTCTTGATCTACGGCGCGTTCGACTTCGAGGCCATGCGCACCATGGAGACGGCGCAGCCGGGCACGGACCCGGCGGTGGCGGCCGCGCTGCGCGACTCGATGATCTACGGCTATCTCGGCCAGAACCCGCCGCTGTCGCGCCTGCGCGACCCGCGCGTCTCGCCGGTGCATGCCGCCGCGCAGCTGCCGCCGTCGTATCTCGTGTGCGGCGACGCGGATCCCCTGGTCGAGCACCAGAAGGCGCTGTCCGCAGGGATGAAGCGCGCGGGCGTCGAGCACGAGAACGTGATCGTGCCCGGCATGCCGCACGGCTTCGCGCAGATGGAGTTCCTGCCCCAGGCGCTCGAGCAGGTGCGCGGCATGGTCGCGTTCCTGGACAAGAGACTCCGCTAGGCGATCTCGTCCCCTGCGCGTCGCTCCCGGTCGTATTCGAGGAAGAACTCGTCGAGCTGCGGCGGGGCGACGCGCGTGCCCGAGAGCATGGCGTGCGCCTGGCCGCGGTGGTGGATCTGGTGCACGAACAGGTGCGCGAGCACCGCGGTCACCGGCTCGCGCGTGAGTCCTTCGTCGCCCCGGTCCAGAGTCACCTCGCGCGCGAGCGTTCCGGGCTCGAGCGCATCGCAGAAGCGGACCAGGCGCGCGTCCGCGGCGCGCTGGGCGGCGGCCAGCTCGGCCAGGCGCGGGAACGGCACGGGGTTCCGCTGTGTCTCGAGCCCCCGGCCCCCGCCCTCCAGCCCGTCCAGGTAGTACCAGTCGACCACCAGGATGTGATTCAGCGTGGCGGTGAGGCTCGGAAAGAAGCTCGTGCGCGGCGCGTCGAGCTCCTCCTGGCGGAGCTTTGCGCAGGCCGCGTGGAGGCGACGGTTGGACCAGGCGTTGTTGCGCGCCATCTCCGAGAAGTGGGCGATCAGGTTCATGGCCCCGGAAGCATGGCAGAGCCCCGCGGCACCCGCCCCCGCGCCCGTGCGAAAATGGGGCATGCGCTGGAGCCCGAGCGAAGAGCAGGACGAGCTGCGCCGCACCGTGCGCCGCTTCCTGGAAGAGACTTCCCCCACGACCGAGGTCCGGCGGCTCATGGAGACGCCCGAGGGCTACGAGCCGGGCGTCTGGAAGCGACTCAGTCAGGAGCTGGGCCTGCCGGGCGTGCACGTGCCCGAGCAGTACGGCGGCCAGGGGCTGGGCTTCGCGGAGCTCGCGATCGTGCTCGAGGAGATGGGCCGCGCGTTGCTCTGCGCGCCTTACTTCGCCTCGGTCGCGCTGGCCACCAACGCAATCCTGAACGCGGGCACGGAGTCACAGAAGGCTGCGTTATTGCCTGCGCTGGCCTCGGGTGAGTCGATCGCCACGCTCGCGCTCACCGAGCCCTCCGGCCGCTGGGACCTGGGCGGCATCGAGCTCCAGGCGCAGCGTGTGGCCGACGGCTTCACGCTGTTCGGCGAGAAGTCGTTCGTGCCCGATGGCCTGACCGCCGACCGCATCGTGGTGGCCGCGCGCCGGCCGAAGACCGACGGCCGCGAGGGCATCGGCTTGTTCCACCTGCGCGGCGACACGGCGGGCCTCGAGCGCCGGCCACTCACCACGCTCGACCCGACGCGCAAGCTCGCGCGCCTCGGCTTCCGCGGCGCGCGCGCCGAGCCGCTGGGCGAGGTCGGCAACGCCGCGGCCGCGCTCGAGAAGACGCTCGACCAGGCCGCTGCGCTGCTCGCCAACGAGATGGCCGGCGGCGCGCAGAGACTGCTCGAGATGACCGTCGAGTACGCGAAGACGCGCGTGCAGTTCGGCCGCCCGATCGGCTCTTTCCAGGCCATCAAGCACAAGTGCGCCGACATGCTGATGTCGCTCGAGCTGGCGCGCTCGTCGGCCTACTACGCCGCCGGCTGCGCCGACGAGTCGGCCAAGGAGCTGCCGGCCGTCGCGTCGCTCGCGAAGGCGCAGGGCTCCGATGCCTATCTCGAGATCGCGGCCGAGGCCATCCAGATTCACGGCGGCCTCGGCTTCACCTGGGAGCAGGACGTGCACCTGTACTTCAAGCGCGCCAAGGCGAGCGAGGTGTTTCTCGGCGACCCGACCTATCACCGCGAGCTGTTCGCACAGCGCACGGGCCTGTGATGGACGCCGAATCGGTCCGCGCCGAGGTCCGCGCCTGGCTCGAGGCGAACTGGAGCCCCGAGCTGTCACTCGTGGAGTGGCGCAACAAGCTCGCCGACTCGGGCTGGGGCTGTCCGACCTGGCCGGTCGAGTGGTACGGCCGCGGTCTCTCGCCGTCGCTGGCCGAGGTGGCGAACGAGGAGTTCGAGAAGATCGGCGCGGTGGGCACGCCGGGCGGCGGCGGCATGGGCCTCGCGGCGCCGACGATCCTGGAGCACGGCTCCGACGACCTGAAGCGGCGGCTCCTGCGCAGGATCGTGACCGGCGAAGACACCTGGTGTCAGCTGTTCAGCGAGCCCGGGTCGGGCTCCGACCTCGCGGGACTCACGACGCGCGCCGAGCTGTCTGCGGACGGCGACGAATATGTCGTGAACGGCCAGAAGCTGTGGACCACCAGCGCCCACCACGCGAAGTACGGCATGCTGCTCGCGCGCACCAACTGGGACGTGCCCAAGCACCGCGGCATCACCTACTTCGCGCTCGAGATGCACCAGCCCGGCGTGGTGGTGAAGCCGCTCAAGCAGATGAACGGCCACGCGTCGTTCAACGAGGTGTTTCTCAACGACGCGCGCGTGCCCGCCGCCAACGCGATCGGCGACGTGGGGAACGGCTGGACCGTGGCGCTGGCCACGCTGGCGCACGAGCGCCGCTCGTTCGACGTGCTGCAGCGCGCCGCGCGTTCGGCCCGCGGCCAGGGCCGCGCCTACGACGAGCAGCGCGCCGAGACGACCCAGATCATGGCGCCCTACACGTGGTACCCGCAGCGCGCGGGCCGCGCCGATCTGATCGTGGAGCGGGCGCAAGCCACGGGCAAGGCGCGCGATCCGGTGGTGAGACAGGAGATCGCCAAGCTCCTGGCCCTGGCGCGCGCGACCGAGTGGACCGCGAAGCGCGCGCGCGCCGCGCGCATGGCGGGCCGGCCGCCGGGACCCGAGGGGTCACTCGGGAAGCTCTACGCGAGCGAGATCGCGCGCGCCTGCTCGCGCGTGCACACGCTGATCACGGGGACCGACGCCCTGCTCTCGGGCGCCGACGGGCCGCTCGAGGGCGTGATCGCGGAGATTCTGGTCTCGGTGCCCGCCGTGTCGATCGCGGGCGGCACCGACGAGATCCAGCGCAACATCGTGTCGGAGCGCGTGCTCGGCCTGCCGAAGGACCCCGACATCGACACGAAGAAGCCCTTCCGCGACGTGCCCCGGAACAAGCGTTGAGCACGCTGCTCCTGACCCACGGCTACTCGGGCAGCGCGCGCGACTGGGCGAAGCTGGTGGGACCCCTCTCGGGGCAGCACGAAGCGATCGTCTGGGACATCCTCGGTCACGGCGAGCGCGAGTCACCGGACGATCCGGCCGCGTACTCGGTCGAGCGGACGCTCGGCGACATGGCCGGGCTGCTCGAGCGCGCGGGCGCCGAGCGCGCGGTGCTCGTGGGTCATTCCATGGGCGGCTTTCTCTCGCTCGCCTTCCACCTGGCACATCCGGAGCGCGTGGCCGGGCTCGTGCTGATGGACACGGGCCCGGGCTACCGCAAGGACGACGCGCGCGCCGGCTGGAACCGCAGGGTCGAGGAACGGGCGCGGAGCTTCGAAGCGAAGGGGCAGCGCGAGCTCGCCCACGCCGCGCGCGGGATCCTGGCCCAGCGCGACGGCCGGGTGATCGAGTCACTCCCGTCCATTCGCGTGCCCGTGCTCGTGATCGTGGGCGAGAAGGACGAGGTGTTCCTCGCCGGCTCGCGCTACATGGCCGAGAAGATCCCGGGCGCGAAGCTCGAGGTCATCGCCGGCGCCGGTCACTCGCCGCAGGAGACCCACGCGGCGGAGGTCCTGGCCTGTCTCACGCCCTTTCTCACGAGTGTCTGAGGGGACCGCGGAGCCCGAGTCCATGGTATTCTGGGCCGCCCATGAAGCTCCGGCTCCCCGCAAGCCTGCTTGCTGTCTGCGCGCTCGCACTCACCCCACCACGCGCGAGCGCGCAGTGGACGAATCAGCTCGTGGAGGAGGTGCGTGAGTTCTCGCTCACCGAGTCGGGGGTCCAGATCGACGCGCAGAATCGGCCGCACTTCTTCGTGGGAGGTGACCGCGTCTACCACTACTGGCAGGACGGCGGCAGCTGGCACAGCGAAGTCGTGGACTCGCACCCAAGATCCGGTGAGCATCTGCGCGCCGCCGAGGGCCCGAGCGGCGACTTTCACCTGATCTACGACCGCATCGACCTCGCGCCGGAGAGCACCGAGCACAGCCGGTCGTTCTTGATCACGAGGCAATACGCCACGGATCGCACCGGGACGTGGCAGATCGAGGAGGTCCCGCAGCCGCCGGGCGACGAGGGGAACCAGTACCGCGTCGTGACTGGCCTGGTCGTCGACGCGAGTCACGTGCCGCACCTGATGTCGTTCTCGAACAACGGCGTGACGGAGCGGCAGGACCTGTTCCTGCAGAGCCGGCCCCCGGGTGGCTGGGTGATCGAGCGCATCAACGACGATCGCCAGGCGCACACGGCGACGCGCTTCTCGGCCTCGAGCCAGCTCGCGATCGATGGCTCGGGGCGGCTCCACGCGATCTGGTTCACGGCGAGCGGTCCGGAGCAGCTCATCTACTCGTTCCGCGACGACCAGGGCTGGCACCACGAGCCGGTGACTTCCGTCGGCGACACCACCCTGCTGCCAGCCAAGGACCCGAGCGCGCTCGTGGTCGACGCCGCCGGCACCGCGCACGTGGTCTTCGTCAACCAGTCACCGGCCAGCGATGGATATTGGCATCTGGTCCACCTCGAGCGCTCACCCGCCGGCTGGCGGCTCGACGATTTGGGGCTCGGGGGCGGCAATCTCGTGGCTGCGCTCGACGCGGCCGGGCGCGCGCACGTGGTCTTCTCGTCGCAGCTGCCGAACGACCCGAACACGAACCAGGAGCGCTACGTCGGGGTCCATGCCCGCGAGACCGACGCGGGCTGGGTCCGGGAGGACATCACGCCGGCGTCGCCGATCGACTTCTGGTGGAACGTGAACCTCTCGCTCCGAGTCGATGCGCTGGGTCGTCTCTCGGTCGGGAACCTGCTCGACACGGCACAGACTCGCCGCCTCGCGTTGTTCCAGCGTGACTCGGACTGGACGAGCTCAGCGGTCGCCGAGTCGGGACCCGTCACGTTCGACGACGACTACAGCTTCGTGCCGGGTGCCTCGCGGGTCGGGTCGGACG
>DATKAO010000216.1 GCA_035498015.1 Myxococcota bacterium | reverse complement strand
GATCCAGATCGGCATGAAACGCCGGATGCGTAAGATTCGCACCGATATCAAAGAGTTGCATGGCGCGCGGAGTATACTCGCGCCGCCATGCCGACCCGCGACGCGGCGCTGGAAGTCCACACCCTGGCGCAGGATCCGGTGCCGATCCGCGTGCGCGCGAGCGGGCTGTGGACCTTCCGCGGCATGAAGGAACATGACGCCGATCTCGCGCGCAAGTTCGCCGAGCTGACCAAGCAGCCGCCAGAGCGAATCGCGTGGGACCTCACGGACGTGAGCGAGATGGACGACGCCGGCGCGGTCCGGCTGGTGCACGCCCTGCGCGGGTCGAAGGATGTCAAGTTGTCGGCCGTGCAGCGCGAAGTCCTGGCGCAGATCGAGCGCGGACTGCGGGTGCCGAAGGAGACCGAGCGCATCGACCCGCTCGCCGCAGTGGTACGGCTCGGCGAGGGCACCTTCGACGCGGGCGTCCACCTGCGCGACGGCGTCACGCTGCTCGGGCAGCTCGCGCTCGACGCGAGCGGGCTCATGCGGCGCCCGCGCGAGTTCCCGCTGCGCGAATTCTCCGCGGGCATCTACCGCTCCGGCGTGACGGCGCTGCCCGTGACGATGCTGGTCGGCTTCCTGGTCGGCGTCGTGCTGACTTACCTGTCCGCGCTGCAGCTCAAGCGCTACGGCGCGGACCTCCTGGTGATCAACATCGTCGGCATCGGCGTGCTGCGCGAGCTCGGGCCGATGCTGGCCTCCATCATCTCGGCCGGGCGCTCGGGCTCGGCGATTACCGCGCAGCTCGGCGTGATGCGCGTGACCGAGGAGGTGGAAGCGCTCTCCGTGATGGGCATCTCGGTGACCACGCGGCTCGTGCTGCCGCGCGTGCTGGCGCTCGCGGTCGCGCTGCCGCTGGTCGCGTTCTGCACCGACGTGGCCGCGCTCGGGGGCGCCATGCTGGTGTCGCAGTTCACGCTCGGCATCACGCCGGGGGCGTTCCTGCAGGCGCTGCCGGAAGCGGTCGAGGTCGTGAACTTCTGGATCGGCATCTGGAAGTCGGCCGCGTTCGGCTTCGCGGTGGCCTTCGTCGCCTGCCACTACGGCCTGCGCGTGCTGCCCAACACCGACAGCCTGGCGCTAGGCGTGACGCGCTCGGTGGTGGCGTCGATCACGATCGTGATCATCCTCGACGCGATCTTCGCCATCGCTCTGCGCAACGTCGGCTGAGCATGGACGCCGACGAGTACGTCATCGAGATCGAGGGGCTGGTGAACACCGTCGGCGCGGGGACCATCCTGCACCGCGACCTCGACTTCAAGGTGCGGCGCGACGAGGTGATGTCGCTCGTGGGCGGCTCGGGCAGCGGCAAGACCCAGCTGCTGCGCGTGATCCTCGGCCTCAAGCGCCCGGCGGCGGGCAAGGTCCGGGTGTTCGGCGTCTCCTGGGACGATCCGAACGTGAAGAAGGTGCGCGACGCGCGCCGGCGCATGGGCATGCTGTTCCAGAACGGCGCGCTCTACTCGGCGCTCAGCGTCTACGACAACGTCGCGTTCCCGCTGCGCGAGCGCGGCGGAATTTCCGAGGAGGACATCCGCGCCATCGTCAACACCAAGCTCGCCCAGGTGGAGCTCGAGCCGCGCCACGGCAACCTGCTGCCGGCGAATCTCTCGGGCGGCATGGTGAAGCGCGTGTCGCTGGCGCGCTCGCTGGCGCTGTCGCCGGACCTGCTGATCCTCGACGAGCCGACCGCGGGGCTCGACCCGGACCGCTCGGAAAGCTTCGTGCACCTCATCAAGCGGCTGCGCGAGGAGCACCGTTTCGCGGTGCTGCTGGTGACCCACGACCTCGACACGCTGTTCGAGCTCACGGACCGCGTCGCGGTGCTGGCCGACCAGCATATAATCGCCTGCGACTCGCTCGACTTGGTCCGCGCCATGGACCACAAGTTCGTGCAGAACTTTTTCGGAGGGGACCGGGGCCGCCGCGCGCTGGAAAACGGCAGGGCGGGCCGGGCCGCGAGCATGGAAGGCAGCGCCTGATGGAAAGCAGGGCCTACGCGCTCATCACGG
>DATKAO010000215.1 GCA_035498015.1 Myxococcota bacterium | reverse complement strand
AGGCCGTGTACCAGCAGTTCGCGGGCTTCACGGGCCAGACCACCCGAGAAGTCATCGATACCGTGTACGCCGAGTCCAAGGACCGCGCGGCCGCGTCGCTCGGGGCCTGGAACGGCTGCATGGCGCCGATTTCGGGCGGGTCAGAACGCCTGCCCCGAGCGGGCATGGCTCACTGAATCCGTCGCCGCGCCGGGCATCGTAGACTGGGCTCGCGCGGAGGTGGCATGCGGATCGGTCGGCTGCTCGGAGTGCTCGTCCTGGCGGGCGGCTGCTCCACGGCGGGAGCGCCGAACGGCCCGCGGCCGCCGTACACCGAGGCCGAGCACCTCACCATGACCAAGTGCGTGGGGCTCTCGAACCTGGCGCTCGCGATCGGCGCGGTGAAGCTGCGGGGTGCCTCGGCGGAGGAGCTGAAGGAGCGCTACGCCGAAGCTCCCGACCAGCCGATCCCGGCCGCAGTCACCGACGAGGTGATCGACGGCGTGTTCCGGCTGGAAGCCGATTCACCCTACGCCTACTCGGTCGCCTACTTCGCGAGCTGCAGCGAGCAGGTGGCCCAGATCTCGGGCGAGCGGCTGTCGCCCGCGCAGGGCTGCATGAGTCAGGCGAACATGGCGCTCGCGGCCCGGATCTCGAAGGAGCGCGGCACGCCGCAGGAGACCGAAGTCCAGAACCTCGCGCAGTACGGCGTGCCCCGCACGAAGGAGATCGTCGAGCGCGTCTACGCGCAGAGCCAGTCACCGGGCGAGACACAGACCGACGCCTGGGAATCGTGCATGGCTCCATTCCGCGCCCCCTGAGGCGGGCAGGAGCCGCTTGGGACCCCCACCCGTGGCCGGCAAAAAGATCGCGAACCGCTCCGCCGCGTCCGGGAGATAATGGGCGCATGATCGCGCGCCTTCGCGCACGCCCCGAGATCCAGCTCGCCGGCGTCCTGCCGCAGGCCGACCGCCTGCTCGCGGGCGCGTGGTGGAGCGTGCTGGTGCTGCGGGGCGTGTTGCCCGCGCTGCTCGCGATCGCGACCGGACGGCTCGTGGGCGCAGTACAGGCAGGGGCTCCGCTGGGCGCGCCGCTCAGCGTGTTCGGCGTGCTCTTCATCGCGCTGCCCGTGCTGGCGCCGATCCATCTCATGTTGGGCGCCAACCTCGGCAGCCGCGCCGCGGGCTGGTTCTACGACCAGCTGGCGCGCGCGTGCGTGCGGCCGGCGGGCATGGGTCACCTGGAGAACCCCGAGCTCGCCGCCGACTTCAGCGCGGCGCGCGACTTCGACCAGGGCATCATGGGGCCGCCGCTCAACATCTCGATGGACTTCATCGCCGGCGGGCTCGTGCAGTTTCTCTCGGGCGTCGCCTTCACGGCGCTCTTGTTCGGTTTTGCGTGGTGGGCGCCGCTTTTGCTCGCGGGCGCGTGGCTCGCGACTCACTGGCTCTTGCGCGAGAGCGCAGTGTGGCGCGACCGGAACACCACGCCGGTGCGCGAGGCGCAGCGACACGCCGAGTACGCGTATCGGCTGGCGGTCGACCCGCCCGCCGCGAAGGAGCTGCGGCTGTTCGGCCTCGCGGGCTGGACGGTCGAACGCTTCCGCTCGCGCCGGCGCATCCTGCACGATCTGCAGTACGAGGCCACGCGCCTGCGCCAGCGGCCGCTGGTGTGGAGCGGCCTCCTGGTGCTCGGCGCGAACGTCGCCGTGTTCGGCGCGATGGCTTCCGACGCGCTCGCGGGCACGCTCCCGCTGCCGCAGCTGATCGTGTTCGCGAGCGCCGCGATCGGCGCGAGCATGATCGCCTTCGGCGGACTCAACTGGGCGCTCGACGGCGCGGCGGCGCCGGCGGCGGCGCTGCTGCGGCTGCAGGCGAAGATGGACGCGGCCGGCGCGCTGCCCCGCGGGAGTCACTCGGCCGCGGGCATGCCGGCCCGAGAGATCCGCTTCCGCGACGTCAGCTTCGCCTACCCGGTGACCGCGTCGGTCGCGAGGGAGCCCGTGCTCGCGCGCTTCGATCTCACGATTCCCGCCGGCTCATCGCTCGCGATCGTGGGCGTGAACGGCGCGGGCAAGACCACGCTCGCCAAGCTCCTGTGCCGGCTGTACGACCCGCAGGAGGGCGCGATCGAGATCGACGGCGTGGACCTGCGCGCGCTCGACGTCGAGAGCTGGCGCGGGCGAGTCACTGCGGTGTTCCAGGACTTCATCCGCTTCGAGCTGCCGCTGCGCGACAACGTAGCGCCGGGCGGCGCGCCCGAAGAGGCGATCCGGGCGGCGCTCGCCGAGGCGGGCGCGGCGCAGCTCGCCGACCTCGACACGATCCTGGCCCGCGGCTATCCGGGCGGCACGGACCTCTCGGGCGGACAGTGGCAGCGCGTGGCCCTGGCGCGTGCGCTGTGTGCGGTGCGCTGCGGCGCGAGTCTCGTCCTGCTCGACGAGCCGACCGCCCAGCTCGACGTGCGCGGCGAGGCCGAGATCTTCGAGCGCGTGCTCGCGGCCACGCGACACACCACGACCATCCTGATCTCCCACCGCTTCTCGACCGTGCGCCTGGCCGATCGCATCTGCGTGCTCGAGCGCGGGCGCGTGGTGGAGCTGGGCTCGCACGACGAGCTCATGGCGCAGGGCGGGCGCTACCGCACGATGTTCGAGCTGCAGGCGTCACGCTTCGGCACGCCCGACGAGTCGGAGAGGGAGCTCGATGTCCTCGAGTGACTCCGCCGCCGGGCGCGCGGTCCCGGTCCCGCCGGCGCTGCCGGCCATGTGGCGCGCGCTGCGGCGCGGCTTCGAGGCCGAGCCGTGGCTGATCGCGGTGTCTTTCGCGCTCGTGCTGCTGTCCGCGCTGCCCGATTCCCTGATCGCGCTCTGGTTCAAGTGGCTGACGGACGGCATCACGAGCGGCCGGCGCGAGCTGGTCGCAGTGGCGTGTGCGGGTCTGGGCTTCTCGGCCATCGCCACCTGGTACCTCGCGCTCGTCAGCACGCGCACGCAGCGCCGCTTCCGCGATCGAGTCACGATCGCGCTCGAGTCACACGTCGCGCGCTTGCAGGCCGGGCTGAGCTCGATCGAGCACCACGAGCGGCCCGAGTATCTCGACCGGATCTCCGTGCTCCGCAACCAGGTGTTCGTTCTCGACCACATGTACATGTCGCTCTTCGGCAGCTGCGGCTGGATCCTGCGCCTGGGCGTGACGATCGGGCTCCTGGCCTCGGTGCATCCGGCGCTCGTGGGTGTGGCGCTGTTCGCGCTGCCGACGGCCTGGATCTCCGCCTGGCGGCCCGGGCTCGAACGCGCAGCCGAGGAGCGCGGCGCCTCGGCGTTCCGGCTGGCGCGCCATCTCTTCGACACCGCGACCACCGCGCCGCCGGGGAAGGAGGTGCGAGTCACGCGCATCGCGGGGAGACTGGTGCGCGAGCGTGGCGTCGCCTGGCAGCGCTGGTTGGGCCCGGTGGCGGCGGCGCGCCGCGGCACCGCGGCCTGGCACGCCGCGGGCTGGCTCGTGTTCGGCTGCGCGTACGTCGGCGCGGTCGTGTTCGTGGCCTCGGGGCTGGGCGCGTCGGCGGGCGACGTGGTCCTGGTGGTCACGGCGGGCTCGCGCCTGTCCGGGTTCATCGGCGGCGCGGTGAGTGAGATCGGCTTCCTGCGCGGCATCTGGCTCGACGGCTC
>DATKAO010000214.1 GCA_035498015.1 Myxococcota bacterium | reverse complement strand
GGAAGTGGCGCAGCGCGCGCTCGATCGCGGCGGTGTCGTTCGCGTCCGACACGCGCAGCACGTGCCAGCCATAGCCGAGAAAGCGCGTCGCCACGTCTTCGCTGAACGCGAGCCGCGTGTTGCCTTCGATCGTGATGTGGTTGTTGTCGTACATCCAGCACAGGCGACCCAGGCCCAGGTGCCCCGCGAGTGACGCGGCTTCCGAGCTCACGCCCTCCATCAGGTCGCCGTCGCCGCAGATCGCGTACACGTCGTAGTCGAACACCGGGAAGTCGGGCCGGTCGTAGCGCGCGGCCAGCCAGCGCTCGGCGAGCGCCATGCCCACGCTGGTCGCGACGCCCTGGCCGAGCGGGCCGGTGGTGGCCTCGACGCCCGACACCAGGCGGTACTCCGGGTGACCCGGCGCGTGACTGTCGATCTGGCGGAAGCGGCGGATGTCGTCGAGAGTGACTGCCAGCTCGCCCAGCCGCTCGTACTCGGCGTTCACCGCGCGCGTGCCCGAGAGGTGCAGCACCGACCACAGCAGCATCGACGCGTGGCCATTCGAGAGCACGAAGCGGTCGCGGTTGGGCCAGATCGGGTCCAGCGGGTCGAAGCGCAGCAGGCGGTTCCACAGCACGTACACCAGCGGCGCGAGCGCCATGGGCGTGCCCGGGTGACCCGACTTCGCGGCCTGCACGGCGTCGATCGAGAGCGTGCGGATGGTGTTGATCGCGAGCTGGTCGGTGGCGTCGTAGGGCAGGGGGTCACTCATGTCTGCTCCAGCGCGGCGACTTTGGCCAGCCGCCGCCGGTGGCGCTCCGCGCCGCTGAAGCGCGCGGCCAGGAAGGTCTGCACCAGCTCCCAGGCCGACTCGAGGCCGATCGTGCGGCCGCCGAGACACAGCACGTTCATGTCGTCGTCCTCCACGCCCTGGTGCGCGGAGAAGTGGTCGGCGACCAGGGCGGCGCGCACGCCGCGCAGCTTGTTGGCGCAGATCGACGCGCCGACGCCGCTGCCGCACAGCACGACGGCGCGCTCTGCGCTGCCTGCGGCGACCGCGCGCGCGAGCGGGATCACGAAGTCGGGATAGTCGTCGCCGTCGTCGAGCGACTTCGCGCCGAAGTCGACGATCTCGTGACCCGCGGCGCGCAGCCGCGCCACGATCTCTACCTTCAGCGCGAAGCCGCCGTGATCGGTGGCCACCGCGACCTTCATCGCCGCTCCAGCCGGGCGGCCGCGTCGCGGTCGACC
Source organism: Myxococcota bacterium (assembly GCA_035498015.1). Taxonomy (NCBI): domain Bacteria; kingdom Pseudomonadati; phylum Myxococcota; species Myxococcota bacterium. The sequence continues at coordinate 9,709 of DATKAO010000214.1, read as the reverse complement.
AGCGCCAGGGCGCGCGCGCCCGGCACGCGGCCCGCCGGAATGTCGCGGTCCGCGTCGCGCAGGCGCACCAGCATGTCGGCCTTGTCCGCGCCGGTCACGAGCCAGAGTATCTCGCGGGCGCGCGCGAGCACCGGGTAGGTGAGGGTCATGCGCTGTCTCCCCTGGTAGGGTCGAGTCACCGCCACGTCGCGCGCGGTCTCTTCGAGCGCCGGGTCGCCGGGCACGAGCGACGCGGTGTGTCCGTCCGGGCCGAGTCCCAGGTGCACGAGGTCGAGCACGGGCGGCGTGCCCGCGAAGCGCGCGAGCTCGCGCTCGTAGTCGCGCGCGCCCGTGTCGAGGTCGGGCGCGTCCACGGGCATGGGGTGCAGCTGTTCGGGCCCGAACGCCGCGGGCGGCTGCAGGCTCGCGCAGACGTGCGTCCAGTTGCGCTCGCGATCGCCGGTCGGCGCCACGCGCTCGTCGACCTGGAACACGTGGACCGCCGACCAGGGCAGGTCCTGCCGGGAGAGCTCGCGCAGCATCGCCCAGGGGGTGTGTCCGCCGCTCAGCGCGAGCGCGAAGCGTCCGCGCTCGGCGCTGGCGGCGCGGGCGAGCGCGGCGATCTGCTCGGCAGCGCGCCGCGCGACGGCATCCGCGTCGGGGAGTATCTCGATCTTCACGGGCGAGGCTGACTCACTTCTCCCCCTTCTCGACGTGACCCCCGAACTGAAGGCGCATGGCGGACAGCAGCTTGTCCCCGAAGTCCGCCTGACCGCGCGAGCTGAAACGCTGGTAGAGCGCGCTCGAGAGCACGGGCACCGGCACGGACTCGTCGATCGCGGCCTGGATGGTCCAGCGGCCTTCGCCCGAGTCGGCCACCCGGCCCTGGAAGCCTTTCAGCTCCGGATCCGCCGCGAGCGCGGCCGCGGTCAGGTCGAGCAGCCACGACGAGATCACGCTGCCGCGCCGCCACAGCTCGGCGATGTCGCGCAGGTCGAAGTCGTAGGCGTAGTGCTCGGGGTGGCGCAGCGGGGTGGTCTCGGCGTCGACCTCGCGCCCGAGCTTCCCCGCGTTTGCATGGCGCAGCACGCCCATGCCCTCGGCATAGGCCGCCATGATCCCGTACTCGATGCCGTTGTGGACCATCTTCACGAAGTGACCTGCGCCGCTCGCGCCGCAGTGCAGATACCCGAGCTCCGCGGTGCCGCGCGTTGCCTCGCGTCCTGGCGTGCGCGCCAGCTCGCCGGCGCCCGGCGCGAGCGTGCGGAAGATCGGGTCGAGCCGGCGCACGGCCTCGCCGGGCCCGCCGATCATCATGCAGTAGCCGCGCTCCAGGCCGAACACTCCCCCGCTCGTGCCCACGTCGACATACTCGAGGCGCCGGGCGGAGAGCTCGCGCGCGCGCCGGATGTCGTCCACGTAGTAGGAGTTCCCGCCGTCGATCAGCACGTCGCCCGGCGCGAGCAGGGGCGCGAGGTCGTGAATCACCGAGTCGACCACCGCCGCCGGCACCATCAGCCACACGGCGCGCGGCGCGGCGAGCTGGCGCACGAGCTCGGCGAGCGACGTGCTGCCCTTCGCGCCCTCGCGCGCCAGCGCCGCGATCGGCGCCGGATCCTGGTTGTACACCACGCAGTCGTGACCGCCCCGGAGCAGCCGCCGCACCATGTTCGCGCCCATGCGCCCGAGGCCGATCATTCCGAGCTGCATGCGGCTCTCCTCGCTAAGTCGGCTTGCGCGCGCCGCGATAGCGGCGAATCAGCGCGTTGGTGGAAGCGTCGTGCGCGAGCGCGGGCTCGCCGGGACTCTCGAGCTCGGCGGCGATGCGCTGCGCGAGCTGCTTGCCGAGCTCCACTCCCCACTGGTCGAACGAGTCGATGTTCCAGAGCACGCCCTGGGTGAACACGCTGTGCTCGTAGCTGGCGACCAGCGCCCCCAGGACTTCCGGAGTGAGTCGCTGCGCCCACAGCACGTTCGACGGGCGGTTGCCGGGAAACACCCGGTGCGGCACGAGCTTCTCGGGCGTGCCCTCCGCGCGCACCTGCTCGGCGGTCTTTCCGAACGCGAGCGCCTCGGCCTGCGCGATCACGTTGGCCACGAGCAGGTCCTGGTGCCGGCCCAGCGGATTCAGTGACTCGGCGAACGCGATGAAGTCACACGGCACGAGCCGCGTGCCCTGGTGGATCATCTGGTAGAACGAGTGCTGGCCGTTCGTCCCGGGCTCGCCCCACACGACCGGCGCCGTGTCGCGCGCCACCGGCGCGCCGTCGAGAGTCACGCGCTTGCCGTTGCTCTCCATGACCAGCTGCTGCAGGTAGGCCGGGAAGCGCGCGAGATACTGGTCGTAGGGCAGCACCGCCGCGGTCTGCGCGCCGAAGAAGTCGTTGTACCAGACGGCGAGCAGCCCCAGCAGCACGGGTAGGTTGCGCTCGAACGGCGCGCTCCGGAAGTGCTCGTCCATGGCGCGGAAGCCCGCGAGCAGCGCGCGGAATGCGGCCGGTCCGATCGCCACCATGGTCGACAGCCCGATCGCCGAGTCCATCGAGTAGCGGCCGCCGACCCAGTCCCAGAAGCCGAACATGTTCGCCGTGTCGATGCCGAAGCGCGCGACCTCGGCGGCGTTGGTCGACACCGCGACGAAGTGCTTCGCGACCGCGGCCGGGTCGCCGCCCAGCCCGGCCAGCGCCCAGTCACGCGCGCTGCGCGCGTTGGTCATGGTCTCGAGCGTGGTGAAGGTCTTCGACGAGATGATGAAGAGCGTCTCACCCGGGTCGAGGTCGCGCACCGCTTCCGCGAAGTCCGTGCCGTCGACGTTGGACACGAAGCGGAACACGAGGTCGCGCCGGCTGTAGTGGCGCAGCGCCTGGTACGCCATCACGGGGCCGAGATCGGACCCGCCGATGCCCACGTTCACCAGGTTGCGAATGCGCTTGCCGCCCTGGCCGCGCCAGGCGCCGTCGCGCACGCGATTGGAGAAATCCGCCATGCGATCCAGCACTTCGTGCACGCGCGGCACCACGTTCTGGCCGTCGACCGAGATCCGCGCGTCGCGCGGCGCGCGCAGCGCCACGTGCAGCACCGCGCGGTCTTCGGTCGGGTTGAGCTTGTCGCCGCGGAACATGGCGTCGATCCGCTCGCGCAGGCCCGCGGCGCGCGCCAACGCCACGAGCAGCGCCAGTGTCTGGTCGGTGACTCGGTTCTTCGAATAGTCCAGTTGGAGGCCCGCGGCCTCGACGGCGAGCCGCTCGGCGCGGCGCGCGTCGGACGCGAACAGCTCCCGAAGATGCAAATCCCGGACCGTCGCGAAGTGCGCCTCCAGCGCCTGCCATGCCGCGCGCAGCGATGGATCGCTCATCACCGGGCATCGTACATGCTAATGTCGCTCGACGCGATGAGCGGCACCCCCGCCGAGCTCGTGTCTCTGGTCGACGTCGACAACACCTTGCTCGACAACGACCGCGTCGAGGTGGACTTCAAACGCCAGCTCGAGCAGGACTTCGGCCAGGGCGCGGTCGAGCGCTACTGGGCGATCCTGGGCGATCTATGGCACGAGCTCGGCTACCGCGACTATCTGGGCGCGCTGCAGCGCTACCGGATCGAGCACCCGCTCGAGCCGCGCCTGCTCGAGATGTCGTCGTATCTCGTGGACTATCCGTTCGCGAACCGGCTCTACCCCGGCGCGCTCGACGCGCTCGAGAGCCTCGGACGGGGCGGCCCCACGGTGATCCTGAGCGACGGCGACGTGGTGTTCCAGCCGCGCAAGGTGGAGCGCTCGGGCATCCGAGAGGCGGTGCAGGGCCGCGTCCTGATCTACATCCACAAGGAGGAGTCGCTCGACGACGTGGAGCGGCGCCATCCGGCGCGCCACTACGTGCTGGTCGACGACAAGCCGCGCATTCTCACGGCGGTGAAGAAGGTCTGGGGTCCGCGCGTGACCACCGTGTTCGTGCGGCAGGGCAAGTACGCCCACGACGCCGCCGTGCTGGCCTCCAATCCCCCCGCGGACCGCAGCATCGAGCGCATCGGCGAGCTCGCCGACATTGCGCTCGACGAGCTGGTCCGCCCTGGAGTGATTCGATGAAGCCCACCCGACGTCTTCACGAGCTCGGCCAGAGTCTGTGGCTCGACTCCATCAGCCGCGAGCTGCTCGACGGCGGAGGGCTGGCCGGCCTGATCGCCCAGGACTCGATCACAGGACTCACTTCCAATCCGACCATCTTCGATCACGCGATCCGGAACAGCCGCGCCTACGACGCCTCGATCCGCCACCACCGGCGCGCGGGGCGAACGGGCGAGCATCTCCTGTTCGAGCTGATCGTCGAAGACCTGCAGCGCGCCGCCGACCTGTTCCGGCCCGTCCACGAGCGCACGGCCGGCGTCGACGGCTGGGTCTCGCTCGAGGTCTCGCCGTTGCTCGCCTACGACACCGAGGGCACGATCGCGGCCGCGCAGTCACTCTGGGCGCGCGCGGCGCGGCCCAACCTGTACATCAAGATCCCGGGCACGCGGCAGGGTGTGCCGGCGATCGAGGCGGCGATCTTCGCGGGCGTGCCGATCAACGTGACGCTCTTGTTCTCGCGCGAGCAGTATCTCGCCGCGGCGCAGGCGGTGCTGCGCGGGATCGAGCGGCGCATCGAGGCCGGCCTGCCCGCGCAGGTGGCGTCGGTGGGCTCGCTGTTCGTGAGTCGCTGGGACGTGGCCGTGGCGAAGCAGGTGCCGGCCAAGCTGCGCAACCGGCTCGGCATCGCGATCGCCCAGGACCTGTACGCCGCAGCGCTGCGCGAGCTGCAAGGCCCGCGCTGGCGGCGCGTGCTGAACTTCGGCGCGCGCCTGCAGCGGCCGTTGTGGGCGAGCACGGGCACGAAGGACCCCGCCGCGCCGGACCTCCTGTACGTCGAGGCGCTGGCCGCGCCGTTCACCGTGAACACGCTGCCCGAGGCCACGCTGCGCGCGCTCGCCGACCACGGCAAGATCGGCGCCACGATGGCGGAAGACGGCGCGGACTCGGCCGCGCTGCTGGCGGAGTTCACGGCGGCGGGCGTCGACCTCGACGCGCTCGCCGAGCGGCTGCAGGAAGAGGGCGCAGCGGCGTTCACGAAGTCGTGGAACGAGCTCCTGGCGTCGCTCGAGAGCAAGGCGGCCGCGCTGGATGCGGCGCACTAGCCGGCGGGTGCTGGTGGTCGACGTGGGCGGCACGCACGTGAAAGTGCTGGCCACCGGCAAGCGCGTCCACCGCATGTTCGAATCGGGGCCGCATCTGACTCCGCAGAAGTTGGTCGCGGGCGTGCGCGCACTCACGAGTGACTGGCCGACTCGGGTCGTGTCGATCGGCTATCCCGGACCGGTGCGCCGCAACCGGCCGTCGGCCGAGCCGTGGAACCTGGGCCGCGGCTGGGCCGGCTTCGACTTCGCGCGCGCATTCGGCAAGCCGGTGCGCGTGGTCAACGACGCCGCCATGCAGGCGCTGGGCAGCTACCAGGGCGGCCGCATGCTGTTTCTCGGCCTGGGCACCGGGCTCGGCGCGGCCATGATCGTCGACGGCGCGCTCGCGCCGCTCGAGCTCTCCCACCTGCCGTACCGGCGCGGCAAGAGCTACGAGCACTACGTGGGCCTGCACGGCCTGAAGCGCCACGGCGTGAGGCGCTGGCGGGCGTTCGTGCGCGACGTGATCGAGCGGCTCTCGAGCGCCATGCAGGTGGACTACGTGGTCCTGGGCGGTGGCAACGCGCGGCTCGTGACCTCGCTGCCGAAGAACGTGCGGCGGGGCTCGAACGAAAACGCCTTTCGCGGAGGATTCCTTCTATGGCAGGACCGACGATGACGGAGCCCGAGCGCTCGGATGCGCTCGTGTTCTTCGGTGCCACGGGAGACCTGGCCTACAAGAAGATCTTCCCGGCGCTTCAGGCCATGACCCGGCGCGGTCACTTGGACGTGCCCGTGATCGGCATCGCGCGCGAAGGCTGGAGCCTCGAGCGCCTGCGCGGGCGTGCGCGCGACAGCGTGACCGAGCACGGCGGCGGCGCCGATCCCGTGGCGTTCCCCAAGCTCATGTCGCTCCTGCGCTACGTGGAGGGTGACTACACCGACGCCCGCACCTTCGACCGGCTGAAGCAGGCGCTGGGCGGCGCGCAGCATCCGACTCACTATCTCGCCATCGCGCCCAGCCTGTTCCCCGCGGTGACCGAAGGCCTGGCGCGCTCGGGCTGCGCGAGCGGCGCGCGCATCGTGCTCGAAAAGCCGTTCGGCCGCGACCTCGCGTCGGCGGTGCAGCTGAACCAGATCGTGCACCGCGTGTTCGAAGAGTCCGCGATCTTCCGCATCGACCATTATCTGGGCAAGGAGGCGGTCCAGAACATCTTGTTCTTCCGCTTCGGCAACTCGTTTCTCGAGCCGATCTGGAACCGCAACTACATCCGCAGCGTGCAGATCACCATGGCCGAGAGCTTCGGCGTGGAGGGCCGCGGCAAGTTCTTCGAGGAGGCCGGCACGATCCGCGACGTGGTGCAGAACCACCTGCTGCAGGTCGTGGGCTTCCTCGCGATGGAGCCGCCCTCGGGCACTTACGCCGAGGCGGTGCGCGACGAGCAGGTGAAGGTGTTTCGCGCGATCTCGCCGCTCGAGCCGGCGCACGTGGTGCGCGGCCAGTTCCGCGGCTACCGCGACGAGCAGGGCGTGGCGCCGGGCTCGACGGTCGAGACCTTCTCCGCCCTGCGGCTCGAGATCGACTCGTGGCGCTGGGAAGGCGTGCCGTTCCTGATCCGCGCCGGGAAGAAGCTGAGTGTCTCGGCGACCGAGGTGCACGTCGCGCTGCGCCGTCCGCCGCTCGCGCGTCCCGAGCACCACCAGGGGAACTACTACCGCTTCCGGCTCAGCCCCGAGCTGCAGATCGCGCTGGGGGCGCGCGTGAAGCAGCCCGGCGAGAAGATGATCGGCATGCCGACCGAGCTGTCGTTCATGCACCGCGCCGAGTGCGAAGAGATGGACGCCTACGAGCGCCTGCTGGGCGACGCGATGGCGGGCGACCAGACCCTGTTCTCGCGCCAGGACAACGTGGAGGCGGCCTGGGCGATCGTGGATCCGGTGCTCGGCAACGCCTCGCCGATCCACTCGTACGAGCCCGGGAGCTGGGGGCCGGCCGAAGCGAGCGCGCTCGCGCGCGACGCGGGCGGCTGGATCGACCCCAAGGTCTGACTCATGGCGGGGGGCGGTCGTCGCCGCGCCGCGCGATGATGAGCGCGATCAGCGCCGTCCAGCCCGTCTGGTGCGACGCGCCCAGGCCCTCGCCGGTGTCTCCGTGGAAGTACTCGTAGAACAAGAGGTCCTCGCGCCAGGCCGGGCGCGCGAACAGCTCCGAGTCACCCAGGCACGGCCGCCGGCCGCGCGCGTCGGGCAGGAAGAGCGACAGGAGCCGCCGCTCGAGCTCGTCGGCCACCTCGCACAGGGTCGCCTTCCGCCCCGAGCCCGTGGGCAGCTCGACCTGGAAGGAGTCGCCGAGCGCGGCGTGCAGGTGGCGCAGTGACTCGAGCGCCACGAAGTTGAGCGGGAACCAGACCGGCCCGCGCCAGTTGGAGTTGCCGCCGAACAGCCCGCTCTCGGACTCACCTGGCTCGTAATCGAGCCGCGCCTGCGCGCCGTCGAGCGCCACCACGAGCGGGTGCTCGCGGTGCTCGCGCGAGAGCGAGCGCAGCCCGAAGGGCGAGAGGAACTCGTGCTCGTCCAGCATGCGCGACAACACGCGCCGCAGCCGGGTCGGGTCGAGCACGGCGATCAGCTCCGGCCATCCGCCCGCGCGCGCGTAGGGCGCGAGCCGCTCGCGCAGCCGCGGCTGGTGCTCGATGAACCAGGCGGCGCGCTGCGTGAAGTCGGGCAGCGCGCGCCACAGCGCCGACTCCGCGCGCACCGCGGCGAACAGCGGCAGGAGCCCCACCATGGAGCGCGCGCGCAGCGGCACGACCGAGCCGTCGGGACGGCGCAGCCGGTCGTAGAAGAAGCCGTCGGCGTCGTCCCAGAGCTCGTCCATCGCGTTCGCGATCGACGCGAAGTGCTCGAAGAACTTCAGCGCCACGCCCTGGTAGGCGGCGTCGTGATTCGCCAGGCGCAGCGCCATCTCGAGCATGTTGAGACAGAACTTCGCCATCCAGGCGGTCCCGTCCGACGTCTCGAGCAGCTCGCCGAACGGCAGCATGGCGTCGCGGTCGAACGGCCCGACGTTGTCGAGCCCGAGAAAGCCGCCTTCGAAGATGTTGTCGCCCAGCGCGTCGCGCCGGTTCACCCACCAGGTGAAGTTGATCAGGAGCTTGTGGAACGCCGAGGCGAGAAACTCGAAGTCCTGGCTGCCGTCGAGCCGGAACACCGTGAGGGCCGCCCACGCGTACACGGGCGGGTTCACCGCGCCGAAGTCCCACTCGAACGCGGGCAGCTGGCCGCTCGAGTGCATGTACCACTCGCGCATCTGCAGCAGGAGCTGGTGCTTCGCCGCCGCGGGGTCGATGTGCGCCAGCACCGCGCAGTGGAACGCGAGGTCCCACGACGCGAACCAGGGGTACTCCCACTTGTCGGGCATGACCAGGATGTCGTTCGCGTCCAGGTGTCTCCAGCCCGAGTTACGCCCGAGCTTGCGTGACTCCGGGGGCGGCGGCTGCGCGGGGTCGCCGTCGAGCCAGGCCTGCACGTCGAAGTGGTAGTACTGCTGGCTCCAGATCAGGCCCGCGAAGCCCTGGCGCAGCACCTGCGCTTCGGCCGCCGGAGCGTCGGGCGGGGAGACGGCCGCCCAGTAGGCGTCGGCCTCGCGCGCGCGGTCGGCCAGCGTGCGCTCGAAGTCGGGCCCCAGGTCGAGCTCGCGCGCTGACTCGGGCGACGACTCATGCGCCAGGCGCAGGCGCAGGCCCGTGCTTCCGCCGGCCGGGACCTGCAACCGGTACCAGGCGGCGGCCTTCGTGCCCTCGCGCGCGGGATTCACCGTGGGGGTGCCGCTCACCACGTGGTCGTGGATCCCGTCCTTGGGGAAGGGCACGTCGAGGTCGGAGCCGAACACGCGGCGCAGGTTGGTGTCGTTCTCGCAGAAGAGCAGCTCCGGCGGGCGGCCGTCGGGTCCGGCGCCCGCGGCCAGCCGCCAGCTGCCGAGCCTCTCTTCGCGTGCCACGATGCTCGACGCGCCGTCGGCGCGCAGCAGCGGGCGAGTCACGTTGCCGTGCCACGACCAGCGGTTGCGGAACCACCAGGTGGGCAGCACGTGCAGCTCGGCGGGCTCGGGCCCGGCATTGTGGATCGTGACTCGCACGCACACGTCGTCGGTCGCGGCCTTCGCGTAGTCGACCTCGATTCGCCAGTAACGGTCGCCGTCGAAGACTCCGGTGTCGGCGAGCTCGTACTCGCGCTCGCTCCGCCCGCGCCGCGCGTTCTCCTCGCGCAGCCGTGCGTAGGGGAACTCGGCCTGGGGGTAGTGGTAGCGCCAGCGCAGCCACGAGGCGGTGGGCGTGGCGTCCAGGTACCACCAGTATTCCTTCGCGTCCTCGCCGTGATTCCCCTCGTGGCCGGTGAGTCCGAACAGGCGCTCCTTCAGCACCGGGTCGCGTCCGTTCCAGAACGCGAACGCGAAGCACAGGCGCTGCTCCAGGTCACAGATGCCCGCGAGGCCGTCCTCACTCCAGCGGTAGGCGCGCGAGCGCGCCTGGTCGTGCGGAAAGTAGTGCCAGGCCCGGCCGTCCGCGCTGTAGTCCTCGCGCACCGT